>JBPCVB010000752.1:0-11715 GCA_051010855.1 Pirellulaceae bacterium
GCCAGTGGGAAGACATCCACCTGCCGCGCTTTCATCATCGCGATATTTTCATCCCATTCCCCAGTCCTGATGATTTCAAATTTGATGTCGAGCCGTTCTTCGATCAAAGCAACGAAATCAGCGGTGATACCAACGTAGTTGCCGTTCTCATCAAGGAATTCGGTTGGCGCGTAGTTTGGATCAGGAGCCAGGCGTATGACTGGATGCGCGTCCAGCCACGCGCGTTCCTGCGAGGTCAATTGGAGTGATCCTGAATCGGATTGGCCAAGCCCGGTTGAGCACAACAGGCAAGCGAAAAGCCAGGTGAAGAATATTTGCCGAATACCGCACATGTCGAATCCTTTGCTACAAGTATAGCAATTGATGAGTGCGGAATGCCGAGGTCTTTACAGTAACCCTCGGTAGTTCGTTGCAACCTGCCAGGAAAGCGAGTGTTTGTTTGTCGACACGCCCGAGGACAACCGTTTGTTGGGGACTCGTCTTGTCTATCGACCTTGACCTAAACACGCTGTCCAGTCAGGGCAGAACCCTTCTGCCGAACCTGTGCCTCGATTGAACAGACGCCACCTGCGCACCCGTTTGAGGACCCTTCAACACCGGACTCTATCAATTCGGGACGAGACAAAAAGGTTCGCGCGAGGAGTTCCATCGAAAAACGTTCTCGCCGGTTCCAGGACAGTAATGACAGGCATCGAGCCATGAGACAATATCCAAACAGGTTAAGCGCAAAGGTTCCGACTGTCGGCAGCCAAAACAACCAGTTCATATATGGTAAATGGCAAATGACGAGTAGAGCTGTATAGGCGATCCGTAACTGAACCGAAAAAGCGGATACGCTGCGTTCCCGGTACAAATAGACTGCCGTCTGCAAAATCGAAAGAACCAGGGCCGCCAAGTACCCAAACTTGAACCCGGCGAGTCCGGTTGCCAATAAACAGGCGGTAGTCAGCCAAATCCACCACGACGTTTGTGTTGGCAGGATAAAAAAGATTCGCCGCGGAGAATCGTCTCGTGACGCTTTTGTCTCCATCATTTTGTTCCAATGCCTTGCAGGTTCGAATTGAAATCACTGAGTTGGACGGTTTCGGGCGTCGGAGGTCAGCTATTTTGACAACCGCCCGCCTACCTGGTTACTGCGTTCAAAAGCAAACGAACACACAATAAATCCGAAATTATCAAATAGTACGTATTCCGCGGAAAGACGGCCGTAGTTGTCGAAAGCCCACGGGGCCAACAATGGCACCCATTTGGATTCAACGAACGTATTGACCTGGCAACCTCGTCGACTACATGCTTCTGCGATTAACGCAGACCGAAATAGCTAGCCAACCACTCGGTCGTTGGCCACAACAAGAGCAGGAATATTGCGATCGCGATGGTCAAGGCAAAGAGTCGCCTCTGCCTTCGCGATAACGATGCTCGTACATCGGGCTTGAAGATTTCGCCGTCTGGAATGGCGCAAAGGGTTCGGTGGGCTGAACCCGGATCGCCACCTGAAAATTCCCAAACGCTTTTTTCCATCGCCCTCGTTAGTATCGGTTCCAGGTGTTGATCCGTCCCTTCAGTCAGTTCATCAATTGCGGCGCGATCGGTTGGCGACAAGTACGGCTGGCAATTTCCACGGTCATCGATGGAAAGTTTCGAACGTGACCTGGCGGACCCGAACAGGCTCCCGAACAACGAAGGCCGGGCGGCGGGCAACTCCATTTGGATTGAATCATTCGACAGTGCGTAGTCGGTAATCAGCCAACGTTGACCAAGGAATTTGGCAAACGCTTCACGCTGGTCGGCGTCCAGTCGAATGGTATCGCTGGATTGTTCCTGCTGCTCAACTGATTGCTCTTCAATTAGCCCACCCGTGGCGGCCCGCAAAAACAGGTTGTAATCCATTCGATTCGGCGTCTGGCTTCGGTACCGATACAAGATCGAGAAATGGACAATCATGGTCAGGGCAACAGGCGTCATGCCCAATGCCGAAACGTCAAGCACACCCGTCATCAGGCAAATTCCCTCTGCAACGCATACCACGAACCACAGCACCAAACAGGCAATCGCCGCGTAAGACAAACCGGAATTGTTCACTCGCAGCGTTCGCAGCCCTTTCCAAATTCCCCACAAACAAAACGCCGCGATCAGAAAGCAGGTAGTGTGATATCCGAACCCGTCCGCCAGTCCAACTGCGGCGACGCTGGCCGACAGCAGCAGGAATATCAAGCCCAATGGTTGTTGCAATGTATTCTTGCGTCGGAATTCGTGCTCCTGGCCCTCCTGAAAATCACCCGCAAACTGTTTCGAGATTCTGGAACTCATCAACCATGCCGGAATCATCGCCACGAACACAGCGCCTATGTGAGTAAAAAACAAGAGCGCACGTGGGCCAGCTGCTGACGTGCCCAGCACCGAAACTTTGGCTGCTGTGCTCAGCGAGGGCGAAACGGGCAGCGCCGCCATGATCGGCAACACCAGACTGTGCGACGGAGCGAGTTCACTGAGCGAGTCGCCCAGTCTTCGTTCCAGTTCCTGACGAAGCACTTTTCGCGCTCGATTGAGCCGCGTCTTGACGGCGGATTCCGACAGATCCAGAGTTTCCGCGACCCGTTTGACACTTTGATCTTCCAGGTAAAACAAGGTCAGGACCTGGCGATGTGTCTCCGGCAGCGCTGCAACCGTCGCACGCAACTCGTCCGTCAAATTGGCTCGGTCGGCGGACGCTTCATCGCGTCGTGCGACCGGTTCGATGTCCCAGCGCCGTGAATTGGTCAGCTCACGACGCCGGGTTCTACCAATCGAAACACTGGCGTTCCTGGTGATCGCGGCCAGCCAGCTGCGAAACTTGCCCGGGTCTTTCAGCGACGCCAACGAACTGTAGGCTTTGACAAACGTTTGCTGCACCGCTTCTTCAGCCAACTCAACGTTTCCCAACTGACTCCAGGCCACAGCGTAGACCATGTTTTGGTGCCGGATGATTAATTCCTGAAAGCGATCCTTTTGTCCGTTGAGTACGGCAGAAATTATTGCCGGATCGGTGACTGGAAAATCAGAAACACTCACTTGGGATTCTCCGCAATTTGCTGCCCGTTGTTTGCCACACCCAAGGACGCGGAGGTTTGAAAAGGTTACCGGGAATTGTGCGGAACTATCAAAAAAGAACACAATTCACTGGAGGAAGTAGCCAATTCATTTTAACACGCAGTCTGAAACCATGCTAAGAGACGCATATAGCAGCACTTCAGGATGACGCTAGTGCTCGTACATCAATCCGTTCATCAGATTTTGCTTCGTTAGGTCAGCACTGCCAGGCAAGCCAGCAATGGCACTGAGCACGAACCGCGCGAGTGCCACAGGCTTTGCCATTGCTCGATTCTCGCGGCAGCCTGTTTTGAATACGCAGAACGACCGAATTGACGGTGTGGAATCGGTTTCAAGGAGTTTTTGATAGATTCGTTGCGGGTAGTGGCTGAATCCTGCGGTTACTAGAACGGCCGGCTGAACACGGATGCCGTCCAGATTCGCCCATGACATTATTGGAAGGGTATCGACATGGCAGCTTCCCCCAAACTTTTGTCCGTCATGGTCCTGGTGATGGCAAGCGTCGCTGGAACGCATGGGCAAACGCTGGCCCAGCAAAGTCATCGGGTGGTGAACTCGCGTTGCGATTACGCGATTGAGATCGCCTTGAGTGATAAGTACGTGGCGGCCCTGGTCATCGAGCGCATCCGATCCCACAGAATGGTACTGGCCGATGTCTATTGCCTGCCCTGGCCCAACGCCGAAGGAATGCATTACGTGTATTTCGACTTTGATTGCGCGCCCGGCATGCAGTGTTTTTGGGATCCGGGCATTTTGGTCGTCGTGGACGCGAAGCTTGGGCGTGTGAAAATTGCCAACGAATGGTATGTGCCTGGCAGCGACCTGGGTCTGGGCGAAATCAAACGGATGCTGGGCCCTGACCTGCGGCGCTAACGCGATTCGCCAGCAGTTCGAAGGTTTACGCAATACTCTCCGATGCCGCAGTCTCGCGAACCTGGCATGGAGTTGCTTGGCGACGCCCCCGTGCCGCCTTATCACAACCGGCACGACTGGTGCAACAAACAGATTCGGCAAAGTCATCTGCGGGATAAGGGAATTCGCTATCTGCAAAGCAGGTTCACGTTCGGAAGCAACGGGACCATTCGATAACGCGACCAGCGACTCCATCCAATCGAATTTGTCTACAGGATTTTGCCGGACCGACCCCATGGAAATACTCTCTCAACCGTTCCCCGATTTTCACACCGCCTCGCGAGCCGTACTCAGATTTCTCCACGATCGACTGGGATTTGGTCTATGGATGGTGACGCGAACTGAACGCAACGACTGGATCGTGTTGCAGGCCGCAGACCATCATTACGGCGTTAAGGACGGTGACGTATTTCAATGGATGGATTCATACTGTTCGCGCATGGTGAATGGACTGGGGCCACGAATTGCTCCCCGTTCAGGTGATGTTCCGGCTTACGCGGCCGCTCCGATTGGTCAGCAGGTACCGATCGCTGCCTACATCGGTGTGCCTTTGGTGCGACCCAATGGAGCCCTGTTCGGAACGCTGTGCGCGATTGATCCCGAGCCGAAGCCCCAGGAAATTGAACGCGAGCAGCCCTTGATCGAACTCCTCGCAAACCTTTTGTCGAAAGTTCTTGAAACCGAGTTGGTCGTCGAGCGCGAGGCCCGTCGTGCTGAGCAAGCCGATATGGCATCGATGACGGATTCGTTGACAGGGCTGTATAACCGGCGCGGTTGGGAACGGCTGTTAAGGGCCGAAGAAGAACGATGTCAACGGTTCGGTCACCCGGCAGCGGTCTTCTCAATCGATGTCGATGGATTAAAGATGATTAATGATACCCAGGGACATGCCAGCGGCGACCAGCACCTGGTTACCATTGCACATACCTTGCGAAAAGCGGCCCGTGTTTCGGACGTGGTTGCCCGGTTGGGAGGTGACGAGTTCGCCATTCTTTCGATGGAATGTGAAACCACCGGTGCGCAGGCAATGAAACGACGCATCAGCAAGATGCTGGCCACCGCGTCCTGCAGGGCTTCTCTCGGCTTTGCGGTCCGCTCGCCGAACATGAATCTGGAGGAGTCATTTCAGGTTGCGGACAAGCTGATGTATCGCGAGAAAAACGAGCGACGCAACCGCGCCATGGGTGTCCCGGAACTGACCACTCCGCCGGTTCCCACTGGCATGGATCCCGTTTAGTCGGGATGTTGTGCTTAATCAGACGTGCCCACGGGGTTGGCAATGCGAACCACACGGATCCCGGCCGTCATGTCCAGAGTTCCGGTGATACGCACAGGCTGTTGACGATAGGGTATCAGGGAATTCAGTTCGCCCCACACCGATCCGCCCTTCTCGACGAACATGACTTCCGGATTCTCGTGTTCCAGCAACAGGCAGAATTCCGAAGCGTTACCCTGGATGTCAAACAAACCAAACCTGTTCGGTTTCAACTGACCCACGGATTGTGGCAGGTAAACACCCGCGTTGTTGCGTTTGTACCGCGCATATTGTGTTACGAGGTCAGCGTCGACTCCGCATACGAACGAGTTTTCGTCGTGAGCCTGGCAGGCAAACTCCCATTCCACTTCGGTCGGAAATCGGAACCCGCGTCGATTCAGGTAGTCGGGGGCCAACACCAGCGCGTATATCCGTTCCGGTTCGTTACCATTGATGACGATCGAAACCTTGACCGTCGATTGTGGTACGAAGCACCACTCGGATTCGGGCAGCCCGTGTTGCTCGCTCAGCCAGTTGCAGAAAAACGCAAACTGCTGCGTGAATACTTCTGACATCGCAGCGTCATCGGTTTGTTTGCGACGATCATAGAAATCCTGGTTCCAGCGTTGCAGCGATGCTTCCGGTTGCGGGAACTGAAAGTCAGGCAAGTATTCGCGAAACTGATCGATGGTGATTTCCGTGCTGGATATCTCAAAGGCGTAATCCAGCGGGGAGTCCTCGTCGCGGCCGCTCACACGAAATGTCCCAGGTCCTTCGAGATGCACCATATTCAGGTGTCGGTTGATGTGTTTCCATTTCGCGTCGGGCAACACATGGTCGGCGCAAAGCTCCCGAACCTGCAGCAGGGATTTCTCCGTCAGCTTGCGTAACAGCAGTTCACTGCAGCTGTGTACGTATGCGTCGGGATCCTCGCGGTAGACCCGCGTAACAAACTCCAGTAATCGATCGCGGAACGGAAATCGTTCCGGTTCCAGGTCAGCCAGACACAACATGAGCTTGCCGCGGATTATCGGATCAGTGGCCTTGCGTAGCTGGCTCCAGATCAGCTCCGGTGGCAACTGAAAACGCACAATACGATCCACCAGCAAGGACGTCGCGGTCAAATCGGCATTGAAATCCAGCAGCGAACTAACGGCATCGAAATGACCAATTCCAAACAACGCCGATGCCAAATTGGCTTTTTGTCGAGCGAGTGATGTAAGTTCCTGTGCCGATTCGGCACGTGACAAATCGATTTTTGAGTAACGTTCCAGCAAAGGCGTCTGCGGAGCAACGATGTCTTGCGAATAATGACGATAGAGCTGGATGAGTTTTGCTCCATCATTGTCGCTGTTAGCCATCCGCGTTGCAAAGATGTTCAACAATCGGTGGCTGACTGGAGACAATGGCCGTTGCCACAAGGCAGTCTGGAAAACATCGAGTTCTACAAGCGCATCAGCAACCTGATCGACGGCATGATTCCAGCGTGTATCGTCCGGAGCACAGCTGGCGACCACGGCCGCTGCCCGAATCAGTTGTTGGCGATCGCCGGTATCGGCATCCAGGACAGACCATGCATTTTCGACGAGCTGCGGTTTTTGTTGATCGAGGGCTGACAATAAAACAGCAAACTCGTCCGTGTTACACTCCAGCGTACGGGCGAACAAATAATCCGTTTGCCGCTGTCCGCCGGCATGCTGTGCCAGGCGTATTCGTAGCTGGTCACGTGGCGAATCTTCACGCTGATGCAATTCCTCATCCAGCAACGGGTCAATGTGTGAACGCAATGGCTGCATCTCGTCAATCACGGCCGGCACATCACCAAGTTCCGCTTCGAACAGCCGTGCCACAAGCGCGTGTGACGAATTTCTGGCCAGCAAGTAACTGCCCGCGATGCCGACCAGTACTAATAGCAGTGCGACCACGCCGATACGAGCCGCATGCTGTCGAAACGCCTTTTGCATCATGCGCGATTGATTGGGTGTCCACGAAGACTTGCGGGTCAGGGAGCGAATGTTCAGATAGCCCCACAGTGACGGCAGGTAACGCGGATCAGGTTTGGATGTCCACATTTCGGCTTGTTCCGCCAGCCGCAATTCTGCGCGTCCGCGCATCGTGATCTTTTTCTTGCGTGTCAGCCAGCTGCGTAACGAGCCCACCAGAAAATCGTGAGTCAATTGATAACAGGCCTGATTCGTATCGATATCGCGAACGGATTCTTCGTCGCGAATGCCTTCTGGATCAGTTAGCGTGATCAGCCTCAGCTGTTTGTCCAGAATTCGAATCAGGTCGTTGAAGGCCTGGGGTTTACCGGAGTAGCCGGAAATATCCCTGAGCTGCGAAACGGGCCGCATCTCTCCCCGGATGTCAGTGCCGCTATCCGGCAACAAGGCTTCCAATACCTGCCTTGCGGCAGATTCGTGCATGCGGAATTCAGGACGGGCCGTTTTCGACGAAAACGTGTCTTCAAGAAAAGCGAAACCAACGCCCTCGGTTCCGCCGATTCGGGAAAGTTCAGCTGGCACCCACGGTTTACCCTTGAACATCTCTGCGAATAACGCGAGACGCACGCAGATGATCTTGTCATCTTCGGCCAGTCCCTCGATGGCGCGATCCAGGAATTCCTCGTGCTCGCGTGTTATGTCAGAGATTTTTTCGGGCAGCCGGCCATAAGCCTGACCAAACTGGATTAGCACCCTGCGCGCATGCACCGTGTCGAACAGGTCGACCAGCATGGCGTTTTGACCTTCACGCAGGTCGACTTCCAACTCACGGAGGAAGCGGCTGGTGGCCAGCCAAAAATCGTCGCGAACCAGCAGTATGCATTGAATCCGCCTGCCATCGCATTGCCGCAGCGCCCGCGCCAGTTCGAGCATCTCATGCACCGTGCGGTCATGCAGCCATTGTTCGAACTGATCGATCACAAGCAGCAGTTTGCGATCGGAAGGCAACCACATACCTTCACGGATGGCATCCAGTGTGCGTGACAGTGAATAGTCGCGGCTGGCGCCGGGGATGCGGCTGATCAGAGCCGTTTGCAAACGCGCTTCCGTTTCGTCCTTGGTTGCTTCGACATAAACGGGCACGATACTGTCATCCAGACGCGGCATCAGACCTGCCTTCACAAACGACGACTTGCCACAACCGCTGGGGCCATAAATCAATCCCACCGACTCTGCCTTGCCGGCTGCCGTTTGGCGGGTGAAGTGCAGCCAGAACCGCATTCCCTCGGGCGATCCCTTTCGGTCACGGGGTCCAGGCAACAACTGCAAAAAGAAATCCGCATCGTCGTCGTCGAAGGAGCGTAGTCCCTTGGGCACGATCCCTGGTTGTCTGCGGGATTCCCAGGTCGAAACATCATCGCCCGTTCGATTCGGCGTATCATCCGCCACGGGACTACGATCGCTGTGAACCGCTGTGCCTGAATGACCGCTGCGTGAATCGTCCTCAGCTCGCGTCAGAAAGTGTCCCAGATCCTCGGCCAGATCCGCGGCCGTGGTGTATCGATCAACGATCCGTTTGGATAACAGCTTGAGACAGACGCGCTCCAGTTCTGCCGGAATGCCGGGATCGATCTGCCGTGGTGGCCGGGGATTGCGATTGTTGATCTCGTCAAACAGTTCCGCGCGAGTTGTACCGCTGAACGGTCGACGGCGTGTCAGCATTTCGTACATAACAATGCCTACGCTCCACAAATCGCTGCGGCCGTCCAGCCGGTGGGTCTCGCCCAGTACCAATTCCGGTGACATATAGCCAGGTGTTCCCGTACGTTCGCCACGTTGCCGACGTTGAACGCTTTCATGAATCGCCAGGCCGAAGTCGGCGACATGCGGCCGGCCACCGGCATCGATCAGGATGTTCGCCGGTTTGATGTCCCGATGCACGAAGCCCTTTTGATGAGCGACACCGATCGCCAGCGCCACGTCGCGAATGATCTCTGCAGTCCGCAAGAACGATGGTTGTTGCAACGTCAACTCAGATTTCAGATCGCGACCGTCAACGTACTTTTGCACAATGCAGATCAGGTCTTCCTGCTGCAATACGTCATAGACGGTGACGATGCCGACGTGATCGAGTTGGGCGGCCGTTTGGGCTTCGCGGATGAATGTATCCAGTTCGTCACCGGAATCGAAACGCGATTTGCGGGCAAACTTAAGGGCTACGTCACGGTTCAGCTGGGTATCCCGAGCCAGACAGACCACTCCAAAGCCACCCATGCCGATGGTTTTTTTGACGTCGTAACGACCGATACGCTCCGGGACTGACGAAACATCGCAGGCGGACACTGATTCGGGCGAGCCGACAGTGATTTCACGCCGGGCCAATTCAATGGCGTGGATAATGCCCACATCATGGTCGGGAAAGCGCGTCCGATAGGATTCCGATTCGACCTGTTCACCGTCGGACAGCCGCATGCGGATTTCGATCCCGATCAGGATCTCAACGAGCCGTTTTCGATTCTCTGCCGCAACGCGATCCAGGAAATCTTCAATACGGGGCCTGCCGGTCGATTTGTCATGCCACGTCAGCTCGAATTCGCCGCATATCAGGGCGAATTGTTCCTGCAAATGGGAGGGAACAGGTTCAGGCAAGTGGGAATGATCATTCAAGGGACGCGGTGTTCCTCACGATCAGCCGATAATCCCTACGCGCGCAGGGGAAAGCTTTATCCTACACGCGATATCGTCGATCCGCCCCTGGGTTTCCCCCGGAATCGTCTTGCGCAAAACGGTCATGACCCAAACTCGCCTTGTCACGGGCAGTTGGCGGTTAGTCGGCCTGTTCCTGGCCTGACGTGTTGTTGTCACCCTGACTACCCTGGCTGGCGTCTGCGTCACTTTCGTCGACACGAACCAGCACCCGCTGTTCGGTACGTTCTTCACCATCGTGAATCAACAGCGTTACTTCGTCCCGGGTCAGATTATCCAGGGAGGTTTCAGCTACCATGTCGGTGTTACCCTCGATCGAAAAGGCAACACGCTGAGTGTCCTTGTTGACCAACCCGTGTATCGTCTTGTTGTCACTGGTTACGGTCGACGTCACGTTGCCGCGGATAGCGCCTTGCTGGTTCACGGCGAGTTGCACGATGGAGTCGTCGTTGCTTTCGCCTTCCTGAGTTAGCAGAAAAACGCCCAGCGCCATCCATTCGTCACCGGGTTTTTCGGCTTCAGCACCGGTATCGGCCTGTTCCCTGACGCCCCCGTAGTAGTCTTCGGTTGTTCCGGCGTTCTTGCCATCCACAAATACGGAGTCGCCCTGGTAAGTCACATTTTGGCCGTATTCATATCGTTTCGGTTCGGAATCATCCATTCCCATAAACTTGCGCATCAATTCCCATTCGGGTGGCACCCACGGATCGCTGCTGTTGGTCCACGCAGCTGCGCCTGGATACCAGGCGGCGGGATAGGTGGAATACCATCCGGGAGTATAAAAACTTCTGACCACGGGTCCGTGACGAAAGCCCGGTCCACCACGCGGCCCAATGCCTCCTCTTCTTCCAACACGGCGTCCACGTCGTCCCAGGCCCCGGGCATCGGGACCAAACGGCCCCGGTCCGACCACCGGGATGCCGACATCCCCGGGCAGTCCACCAGCATAGCCAGGCGGTCCGGGCGGAGGTCCGCCGCTTGCTGTGTCAACTTCAAAGGGAAACTCGGGGTCCCCCGCCCGGCTCATCGCTTCACCCAGGGACATACCGCCACCGATGTCCACCATGCCGGGTGGCCGGTCACCCATGACATTCATGATCTCGCCGGCCGAAACCTTGTCGCGAGGTGCGTAGCGACTCGGTTGAGGGTTGGAGCTCGAGAATTCGTTGGTGTAACGATTGGTGAGATTGTATTTGCGGGGCTGTCGCACGTTGCTGCTGAGTGATGACATGTCATCCCAGCCCCGATGCTGACCGCCAAATCCCTGGGCACAACAGGTGGCGGCGAAATGCGGGGTGAGCATCAACAGGGTTGCGACAACGGGCAAGGCGTATTTGATTTTCATAGTCTTCCTGGCCAGCAATAAATGGATGATTCGCGTCAGGATCGTTGGCAGTGCCGCAGATCGACTTATTTGCGGGACAATGTGATTTCGGCGGTGTCTGGCAAGTCAGCAGAACCCACCATTCGGCCGTCGGATTCCCATAACAATGTGTTGTCGTCCTTTATCGTCAGGGTGTATGTAGCCGCGGTCGGCGTACCATCCGCCATAAAACCGACCGACTCTACATACCAGCCCTGCTCATGGGGCGTCCAGACTCCACGCGAACGGCTACCGTCGCTGTTGAAACTCCATGAGCCAATCATGCCCGTAGCGGGGTCCACCCCCATGATCTGCCGACCTGTCGATATGACTTCTCCGGCGCGGGTAATCGTGTGAGTGCGTTCCAGGAACTGGTTGTTGTCGACCCAGCGACAGTTGATTTCCAGGGAAACGTCGTCTCGGGATGCCTGCCACGAACCGGCGAG
>JBPCVB010000753.1:0-5223 GCA_051010855.1 Pirellulaceae bacterium
AAAAACCGGAATAATCCGAAATTGGCTAAAGGGGCATTCCCGTTTTGTCAGAAATGACGGAAAAAGCCGGTAAAACCCGATCTCAAGCGCTGCCGGACGCGGCTAATCAGATTCGCCGTGAGCGGGATAAGTGCGGGCCAGTCGGAACCCAAGCCGGGTGGCGAAAAAAACCCGCATTCTTTTCCCCGGAAAGAAGATGCGGATGTCGCCGGCCTCTTCCTGGCAGCTTTGTCCGCGTGTCTCGCGAGGTAGCGTAGAAATTTCACCCTTCCCGGTATCGATCACGTTGTGGCACCATTCCGAGACGTTGCCCTGCACGTCAAACAAGCCGAAATCATTGGGCTTGAGTGAACCGACAGGCATCGGTTGATTCCCCGAGTTATTGACGGACCAGCCGTAGGCCGAGAACAGCTGTTCATCCTGGCCGTAAAAATAACGGGTGTCGCTGCCCGCCCGGCTGGCGTATTCCCATTCGACACCCGTCGGCATGCGATAACCGGTGCGCTGCAGTGCCTCCTCAACAGGCAGGGCCGTCCAGCTATGGCGTCCGGTTTTCAGCGCGTATACCGCCGCCTGGTCGCCCAATCCGGCCCTGCGGGAGAGTTCGTTGCAATACAGGGCTACATCATGCCACGGAATGGCTGCGACCGGTTGCGCGGGATCCAGCGGCGTCTCCCGGTTTTTCTGATTGCGTGACATTGCCTTGGCCAGGGATTCGTATTTCTCTTTGAGATCCGGATCGCCGGTCCTTTCCGCAGCGGCCAGCCAGTCAGCCATCAGCTGATCTTCCCACTCCCGATAATCACCGACGGTCATTTCGTGCATGGCGATTCCAAATCGGTATGGGATCGACAATACGGGGCCGTCAGCACCAGCACCCGGACGAAATTCCTCGACGGATTCAAACACCGCGAAACAATAGCCGTTAGGATCCTCATGCCACTCGAAATCCGGTTCGGGCAGAGGTTGCTGAACCGATGTCGCCCGATGCCTGACATCCTCGGCGAATCCCCAACGTTCCAGCAACCAGCGGCAGGCCGAGTGCACACCGGCGGATCGATGAGTGGCAAACAAATCCAGCAATTGATGTTTGAACTCCTCACGCTGTACCTGATACAGCTGACGTTGATCGTACTCTCCCAGGGCGAGGATGGCCGCCATGAGGATTCTGCCGTCGGCCTCGCCCAGTACGATCTCGCGTAAATGTTGCAGGTCAATGCCAGCCGAACCGCAATCATTGACCAATTTGCTACGCAGACTGGAATCCTCGCCCGTTTGACCAAACGCGGCTGACAGGGCCGACGGGTCGCCGGCCATGGTCTTGAGCAATATCAGATTGGCCCGCGCCACGTAGTTGTCGGCGGGTAAGTCATCGACCGATGCTGCCGCCATTGATGCGGCGTGTTGCCTGGCCGGTTCGGCGAACCAGCGTAACTGTTGCGGCTCTGCACGTTCAGCCAGTTTTGTCAGATAAGGCAAGTCGTCGGCAAAGAAATACGAGATCAGTTCCGCGGCCCGTTCCCGGACGCTGGCCTCACGCCCCTGGTAAAACACGTTTTCCAGATTGGGTTGCAGCCGGTCGGCCACGGGTTTGAGCAGTTGCGTCCAGATCGCCAGTCGCTCGGAACTTTCATCCAGCAGATAACCCAACAAGGGCAAGGCGTGCGCTTCCCATGCCGGGTTGCCGGGATCGACGGCCGCCAGCGCGCAAAAAGCACGCAAGCGGTGCTGTTTGTCTTGATCCTGACTGGCCACCTGCCAAAGGTATTCCGACTGGGATCCCAGATCGTCGCGTGTCAATTCGATAATCGTTCGCGCTTCAACAGGCGTGGTGTCATTGAGGTGTCCGGCCAGCGATTGCAAAACCGATTCGTCAACGGTGCCGTTGTGCTTGTCGATGCGATAGGCGGCCAACTGGTAGCGGGCCATCTTGTCGGCTGGCGTATCGGGGTCCTGTAGTCTGGTTTCCAGCCGGTCCACGACCTGGTCATCCAGCTGCACTAGGCTGTCAATAATCACCGGCAACGAGCCTGGATCAGCGTTTTCCAGTGCCTCCAGCTGGCTACGCACGATCTCATTTTGTTTTTGTTGCAGGTTCATGGAAAACAGCGTGGAACCAGCCGCCACGACGACGAGAAACGCCGCGATGATCCCCAGCATTGCCGCAATCGCGGGTTTGCGTTTGGCCCACAGCCAGGTGCGCTCAATAACGCCCGTTCGACGCGACGTGATTGGCATTCCGTCGAGCCACAGACGCAAGTCCTGGGCAAATTCGCCACAGGTGGCAAAACGCCTGTCGGGTTCCTTTTCCATGCTCTTCAGGCAAATGGTTTCCAGATCACGCGGGATATCGGGATTGAGTTGTCGCAGTCGTTTGGGTTGCGATTCCTGAATCAGCCGAAACAACTCACTGAGTTTGCCCCGAAACGGCCGCTCGCCCGTGAGAAATTCGTAGAGCATGACGCCCAACGCCCACAGATCCGCACGTCCGTCGGCCGTGTTGGCGTGACCGGCCACGACTTCGGGGCTCATATACGCCGGCGTGCCCATCAGGGAACCTTCGATTGTGCGCGTGGTTTCCGTCTGGTCCAGTCGCGCACAGCCAAAGTCAGCCACATGTGGCTGTTCGTGGTCGCGGTCGACCATGATGTTGGCGGGTTTGATGTCGCGATGCACGATTCCCAGTGAATGCGCGTAGTCCAGGGCATCAGCGATGCGAGCCAGCACCTCGACCATTTCGCGGACATCCGGACCAGTGTCCCCGATCCATTCGTCCAGCGTCTGGCCGTCGATGAATTGGTAAACGATGAACTGGTTGTCGGCAAAGTTGCCGTATTCAAAGACGGGAATGATATGCGGATGACGCAACTGAGCGGCCGAGCGGGCTTCACGCAAAAAACGATCGACGTTGCTACGCGAATGGAGGGCGGCGCCTTTTTGAAGTTTCACGGCTACCAGGCGATCCAGATTCGGATCACGCGATTTCAGGACGATGCCAAAGGAACCTTCGCCCAGACATGAGATCGTCTCGTAGCGGGAAACCTGGGGGGGCAGCTTGACGTCCTGCCGCCGCGCATGGCCCGGTTGATCAGCGGCTGTAAGCGAACGACCGGCGCCTCCGGTGCGAGCTTCCTGTGCCGGACCACTGTCAGTGGAATCGAGCGTATCGAGCATACGCGTGTCGTCAGCTGCCGGGCGGGCCGGTGTATCTTCTCGCCGAGTGCCAGCCCCTCCAGCAGTGGCTGCCGAGCGATCCAGAGTGGCACTGTCATCGTCCTGGGCGGATGAGACCGCAGTTTCAACTCGCGTAGCGTCGGATGGAAGATTGAGCGTCGCGTCGGGATCGTCGTCTTCGGGCGTCGAAACCTTTGTTTTTTTGGAAGCGTCCGTTGTTTTGGCAACGTCCGGTGCTGGCTGATCAACCGTCTGGTCTTCTTCGTCAGCGGCAGGTGATGGGGCGGTGATGTCGCATGTCGCATCGTCGGGGATACGGCTTGTTGCGTCCGGATCAATCGTTTCGTCGTTGTGCCGTTCGTCGTTCATAAGTTTCTATCGGAGCAACGGCACCCTGTCGCCGGGTGTTATCTACTGATCCTGGCAATAGGCCAGTGCCAACAGTGCGTAACCAGTGACCAGATTTGGGTCGCCTTCCATCCATCGCGCGTTTTCGTTGACCCAGGAACCATCCTCAAGCTGACGGCTGGCCAACTCTTCGACCAACTCGGCACGCCAGTTGTGAACCACGCCTTCGCCGTCAACAAATTCGTCTTCGCCCAAAGCGTTCAGGGCCTTGGCAAACACATGGTAGTAATAAAACAGGCCGTCGGTTCCCATACCGGGATTGGATTTCAAATCGTAGTTCATGCTAAGCCAGTCGACCGCCGCCCTGACTCGCGTATCGTCCTTGTCGACACCGGCGTACAGCATGCTCTTGAGTCCCGCGTAGGTCATTGAGGCATAGCTGCGTAATCCGCCATTGGCGGTTTCGCCTGCCTTGCTTTCGCCTTCGCCCGATGGAGTGTAGAAGAAACCACCATCCGGGTTTTTGGCCGCGAAGGGCATGCTGTTGTGGGATGATTCATGGTTTTGTGACCGCGTCACAAACTTCAGGGCACGCTGGATGGCTTCGCTGTCGGCGTCGTTGCCGGCGCCATCCACCAGTGCCTCGATGGTAAAGGAGACATTGGACAAATCGGGTCGTTCGTGTTTTCCGTATCCAAATCCTCCGTAACGTCCATCTTCCGATTCGATGCCGCGTTGTTCAGTCCACTGCCCACCCTTGAGAAAGCTCTCGGCGTCGGCAATCAGTGTGTCGTACTGCCCGTTGCTGTTAGCCTCGGCAAAACACAGCAAGGCCAGACTGGTTTCATAGTTTTTGTACAGTGAATCGTCCGCATGGATGCCGCCTGATGATTGCACGGCGTCCGCCAGGTATTCCAGCGCCAAGGCGACCGAGGGATCGTCGGCTGGCACGCCATGTCGCAACATGGCCGTGGCAACCAGCGACGTGACGCCTGTTCCGGCAAATCCACTGAACGAACCATCATCGGCCTGGCCGGTTTCCTTCAAATACGTCAAGGCATCAGCCACCACCTCGTCCAGGTTGACCTCGGTCGGCAATTCGCTTTGGGCCATGGCGGTCGTGACCACGATCATCGGGGCCAGCAAGATACTCAGTGCCAGACAAATGGTGGATCGATTGGGAAGGTTCATGTCGTTGCCTGCTTTCGGTTAACCCGCTTGTTCCGCTCTCATTGTACACCCGCGCTGCCCCGGGAAACCAGCGCAGCCGGTCTGGTGGACTGGATCGCCTTGTACGTCAGCAAACCGACGCTTCACCTGCCGTGCAAGCGTCAAACTAGCCTGAGGCTGGAGACTGCACAAAAAAACCCGGCCGATAAGGCCGGGTCACATGGGTTCTGTATCTGAATCGTCTTAACGATCCGAGCGCCAGGTGTCTTCAGGCGAATCGGCTTGTCGGGCCGCAGCACGCTGCTGGGCAACGACATTGACTTGTTGAGCCCAGTGCAGATGCTCGGGAGCGAAGAAACGCTCGAAGTAGCCATTGCTCAACTCACGCCGGTTGTGCGTTGACAGGAATTCCCAGCTGAGATCGTCGGTGCGGTGCCAGGCTGCTGCCTGGGCGACCGGTTGTGAGATTTCGTCGTTGGCAACCATGCGAATCATTTCAATGATCGCTTCGTCCTGAATGTAATCGCGAAT
>JBPCVB010000754.1:0-7506 GCA_051010855.1 Pirellulaceae bacterium
GACCTGACTCGTCGCGACGCGAGGCCTTGTCACCCATCATGACGCCGCCACACAGCGAACGGGTGTTTTCCCGCGAGCAGATTGTGCCGCCGGGTTCTTCGACATACAGGTCGAGGTCCGCATCGCCGGTCCACGTGATCTTGATAATGCAATCTCGATACAAGGCTTCAGCCAGTTCCGTTGCAAAATCCTTCATTTCGTCAATGCGGCCACTGCGTTGCAAATCCAGTTTGATAGTTTCAGCCGCCAAAAAGGCATCTCGCTGGATCTCGGGGTGACTGGGCCATTCCTGGGAAAGGATGCCAAGTGTTGCCCACTGAATAGCTTCCTCGTCCTCAATCGCCTGGGCGGCACGCATGGCAATCGCATACGGCTCGTGACGGGCGGGATTGGTTTCTGCGATGTATCTAAGCAGTTTCAGAGACCGCTTTTCCATTCCATTCCTGGTCATAAACAGGGCAGCGCTCATGAGATCGTCAGGGTTGTCACTGAAATCGACTGATGTCATGACGGCCCGCTCAATCTGCTCGGTTGAAGCGCCGGAGATTTGCATGGCCAACATAATGCCTTCGTACATCCAGTCCTGTGCCTGGTTGGTTTGCATACATCCCTCGATCACGGCGACAACTTCGTCGCTGCGTCGCTCTTTCATCAGGCTGCGAACGGTCTCGCGAACATCGGCCGGGTCGGCGTGATACTTCGCGAAGTACTCGCTCCAGGCTGCCCGATGCGATTGACCTTCGGATGGTTGAACTTCCAGCACAACCGGCTCGCGCTCGTCGGCTTTTTTGGAACCCAGTTCCAAATCGTCGGTAATGCAGAAGACACCACCAGCGCCACCGCCGCCGCCACCTCGACCACCGCCGCCGAAGCCACCACCACCGCCGCCTTGACCACCACCGCCGCCACCGAAGCCGCCACCGCCGCCAAAGGCGCCTCGCGGAGCGACCAGGTCACCGACGTTGTAGATGTTGATAACGAGGTTATCCAGGGCAGCATCTTCGGACATGATGTACAGCACTTCGTCCTTCACGACGTAGGTGCACTGGAACGGCTGCAACATGATCCGCAAACCGGAACGCAATGAAACATTTTCCAGATCCAGCGTGACCAGAGCCTCTTCGTCCAGATTGTTATCTGCGGCCGATTCATCGATCACGATCGGAATACGATAGTCGGAACGCAATTCCTCGATGACATCGCCGAAACGTGTCTCGAAGTAATCGAATTTGGCGTCTTTTTCGAGGGCTTCCAGAATCGCTTCTTCGCGCTTGTTTCCGGCAACCCGCACATTACGCCACTTTCTGCGCATTTCCTTTTTGGTAACCCACTCGGCGGCATCCGGGAAAACCAGTGGCGGTTCACCGGAGAACGGAATCGCCGATCGTTCGACTTCGTACAGGTTTTCCAGGAAGTTACGGTTCTTGGCGTTACGCACTGCCCAGTAGCGGTCCCATTCCACCTGCATGATGGAAACTTCTTCCGCGGCCGTGGTATGCGGCGACTCCGGGTACAGATCAACGGCTGCCTGCACAACATCCAGGGCACCGCTGTAGTTGCGCTCATCCATCAGCGAATTAAACTGATTCAAATACTGGGCAACCTTCTCTTCGCGATCCTCAAAGGCACGCAACAGGTTCAATCGTGACTGGCTGATCGCCTGCTGGCGATTGCTGAGTGCCAGTCGGGATTCGAATTCCTGTTTTTGCACGTTGGCCATACGCAGCTGGGAACGAACACGCGATTCCAGCTCGAAACGGGTTCCCGGATCGAGATCCGGAGCACGCTGGATGGTATCCAGCATAGCCTTGAGCCGATCGATGCCCTGATCCGGCTTGGTACTCATCATGTCGCGGGAAATCCGCATTTCGTTTTCCATATAGGCTTCCAGTCGCTGAACACCGGCTTCCCGCTGTTGCTGGATGGTATCCAGAAAGTCCGGACTGCCAGTTGATTCACGCAGGAACTGTTCGTCGTCGAAGTTCTGATCGATCAAGTTGAGTCCACCATCCTGACCGGGCAGTTCCTCGACGTTCTGTTGGGGCTCTTCGAGTACCAGTTCCTGGGGCGCCGGATCCTGCATCGGCTCACCGGCAGGGGCTGGCGGCTGACCTGGAGCAACATCTTCCTGCACCGCGCTGGCGTTGGAAGTTTGCGTACCGGCGTTCAGCACGGATGCACCGAGTTGCGTAATCTGATGCGATGAAGCCATGATCACGCGAGCCATCTCACGCAATCCAGCGGAACCGACGGTCGGCAAAGCCGTGCCACCGCTTTCGCGGGCAATATCCAGCAGCTCAGGCAGGAATTTGAATTCGGCGTCCGATCCTTCGATTTCCACAGGCCATGTAAACTGTCGGGCGTCTCCGTTCACTTCGCCGCTAATCGTCACTTCAAAATTACCACGCTCGGCCAGCGATCCGATCAGGATTGTGTCCCGGTCCGAACGCAGCGGCGGAACGACTGGAGGAAACATCTCGGTGATTTGTGCAGGCTTGTTCATCTCCGTCGGCCAAAAGACCTGACCGCGAACTGTGGCCACCAGGCCAGCTGCAGCGCGATCGGTCGCACCAACTTCGTCAGAATCGATAAACACGTTTCCGCCCGAATGGTTAGCCAAAGCGGCCAGCAATTCAACGTCGCGCTCCGGACCAATGGCATAGCTGGAAACGGAAATGCGATTGGCAACAAGATCGCTGATCATATTCTCGAATCGTTCGGTAGCGATCAGTGCTCCACGGCTGATTCCATCGCCGATGTAGATGACGTTTTTGTTATGGACTGATTGATCGAGCAGTTGTCCGGCATTTTCCAGCATGGCAGCGATGTCGGTTGAACCCAGGGGCAGCCGCTCGTTCAGCCGCTCCAAAGCCACGTTCATTTCGGAACTGCCCGCAGCCACAAAACCTTCTGTCAGCGGAACGGGATCAATGTCAACGGCGTACAACTGAACCTGGTCAGCAGGATCGAGACCGGCCAGCACCGATTTGAGCGTTTCGATGGCGTCGTCCCGGAAGATCCCCGACTGGCTCGCCGAGGTATCCAGATAGATCACCACATGTGCGGGCGAAGATACCGAATTCTCAAGATCAGGCATCAACGAGAGGGCAAAGGACGTCTCGCCAGTCGACGAATCGAATGTGGCCAGACGAGCGCTCTCGGTGTGGGCCACCGCCGTTGTTGCGGTAACCAGGGCAACGGTCAGTGCCAGGACCAGTTGCTTTTGCGCCCCAAATTGAAATCGCATCCGATTGCGGCTGCATTTCGACATAACTAACTCCACACGGAAAAACTGACTGAGGCCCAAAAAAGCGGCTTTTGGACCCGCCTTGCCTTATTTATTCATGGCGATCGGCAAAAATGACGCCGTCGACCTACATTCTATTTTGGTGGGTATGGCAACGCTACCGAAAAAAATCCCTGATTTTCGCAGTTCACACGCCTGATTCCTCACGTTTTCAAGGGCCCTGGCGACGGTTGCGTTCCGAAAAGTAGTTGTTCGCAAACCGTGTGCCCGCAGGTCACTTTACGCAATCCAATCTGTCAGGTTAACGCGAATCGACTATGTGACGGATTCCAAAAACCCGCACCCGCCCATAATTCGACTCCACAGGCTCACAAACAGCGGATCGTAAGCATATTGCCGGTTTTTTGCCCGGGCCAGAAACCCCGAATTGACCGCCTGGCTCGTTGCGAAATCGTACACCTGTTGTGAAATCGGACATGACATATGGTCGTGGCCAACTATCCCCCTTTTCGGTAAATCATTCGTACATGCCGCAGGTATTCCAAATGTGGTTCAATTCGGCCGACCAGATCAGTTCGTCCAGGTCGATCACTGCCGACTCGACCCGCTGGTGCAATCGCACCACCCGTTCCAGCAAGGCCAAAGGCCGGATCACCTTGACAATCGAGCGAATAACAGCCTTGGCGGTAAGAATCAGCGACTGGTTCGACAAGGTAACCGTTTGGGTTGCCTTGCGATGGCCAATCGTCATGGCGGGAACTGCCAGTCGTGAGGGTCGATCGGATGATTGGCGGGCCGTTGCGTCACTGGAGTTAGGCAGGAATTGGTCAATTAACAGGTCTTCACCAAATCCAAACGGTTTGCCATTACGAGTGGGAGTTCTTCGAGAATCTTCTTCACAGCCGATCATGCAGATTACGTCGTCAAAAATCTCACGCTCGATCAACGACCTTTCGGCAGCCGGAAATCCATCCTCGACAACAAACACCGACATGTTGCCCGCCGGAAGCTTTCGCAGCGTTTGCGTCTGGGGTGCACGGCGCTGCTCACTGGCAGCAGGAGTCTTGTAAGGTCGAATCGTCGCCCGGGACTTTCCCGTTTTCGAGCGATGCCCCGCGTTGGTGGCCCGAATCCGTTGTCGAGCCGGTGTCTGGTGATCCAGCCACTGGATGCCGTCCGTTAACCGAACTATCGAGTTGCCCAACGCCTCGTTAACCAGCTCATTCCAGGTACTCCATTCCATGGCGATCTGGCTGGTACCGTTGGCGACCTGCCGCCCTCGTCGATTCTCGACAACATCGATCGTATCACGGCTTGATATGATTGCCGCAAAGTTCGTGGGCCGTGTGTCGCGGGATGCGACTCGCACGTCTCCGCTAATCGTGGCCGAAACAGTGCGACCGCGCAGCGGGTTGTCAGTACTGGCCGGCGGCACAAGTGATCTAACCGTACCACTGTCGTCGTCAGCGGACCGAACAGAAAAGCGGCTGGTATTCAGGCCATCATTGGCCGCGATTTGATTTGGTGTCCCTGCCAACGCGACCGCTATCGTCAACAATAAAGCGATTGTACGTCCTGGCAACAACGTCATTGGACTCTCCCGGAATTAGGGTTGCATCACCGTGACACCCCGAAAACCTGGTGCTGGTCGTGCGGGTGCCTGTCGCGGACTATCCGCGGCTGCGGTCCACTGATGGCCGCTGCCGTTGGTATCGGGAGTTTGTCGATTCGCACTATTGGTCAAACAGGGAAATATAGAAAACAATGCGGTGACCTTACGCTGTTCAACGGACAGAAAAAACAGGTAAGGTATTCCGGTAACGCGGCACTTGACGCCTGGTACATTTGGCGGTGATCTGAACTACAAAACATTGCACCCGGGCATGATCAAAGTAGCGGAATTGCTGCTCGCAGGGACAATCGCGAAACCAGGCTGAGCAGACTCACGTACAACATTGGCAAACTATCGTTTGGAACACCGGGATCACATCGAAAGCAAAACATGATTTTCTCCGAGAAATTGGTGATTGGTACTGCGTTGGCAATGTTGGCTTGCCTGGTCACAGCCCACGTCAGCCATGCCCAGGAGGATAACCTGCCCGAGCCCGCCGATGGATATACGATCGACGAGCAGATCAACATTCGCGTTTACGAATCGGCTAACAGTGGTGTTGTGAATATTCAGACCGAGTTCGCCGGCGTCGACCGATTCTTCAGACCGGTTTCGGGCGAGGGGTCGGGTAGCGGCTGGGTTTACGACGATGAGGGCCACATCGTCACCAATTTTCACGTTATCGAAGGCGCCGATCGCATCCTCGTCAACTTGTACGACGGAGAAACAGCGGTCGCCCGGATAATTGGCTCGGACCCGCAAAACGACATAGCTGTACTGAAAATTGATGCGCCCCCCGAATCGCTGATCCCTGTAACACTTGGCGACTCGACCAATTTGCGTGTTGGGCAAAAAGCACTGGCAATCGGCAACCCTTTCGGCCTGGAGAGGACTTTGACTGCCGGAATTGTGTCCAGCCTGAACCGAACTTTGGAATCGAAAGGTGCTCGCGGCCGATTGATCAAGTCTGTGATTCAGATTGATGCTGCCCTGAATCAAGGTAACTCGGGCGGCCCTTTGCTGGACAGTCAGGGACGCGTTATCGGCATGAACACGGCGATCGCCAGTGCCAATGGCGATGGGGCGCAGAACAGCGGAGTCGGTTTCTCCATCCCCGTCAACACGATTCGTCGGGTCGTTCCCGAGTTGATTCAAAACGGGCGTGTGATTCGCGCTTCGGCTGGCATCTATAGCGTCATGGATACGCGGCGAGGGTTGATGATCGTTCTGGTCGAACCCAATGGTCCGGCGGACCGCGCGGGATTGCGGGGCGCGGTCAGCCCCGTATTGAGATCCGTTCGCGGTCAGACCGTGATTGCCGGGTTCCGGCAAAATGAGGACCCGGGCGATTTCGTGCAAGCCGTCAATGGCGTCGAAGTCGATTCATGGGATAAGATGGAAACCGAAATCGAAAAGTATCAGCCGGACGAAGTTATCACGTTCCGAATTCAACGGGGCCGTCGCAACATGGAAATCGACGTTCGTCTGACAACCGAAGAGTAATCCATTCGCGAGGCAGTCATGAGCAAGTTTTCGGTCATTATCGCGGCTGCCGGCAAGAGCACACGATTTAAGGATGAGAATTTCAAAAAGCCGTTTATTCGTCTGGATCAAAAAGCGGTCTGGCTCTACTCGGCCGAGAAATTTCTGAACCGCGATGATGTCAATCAGGTCATCCTGATTATCGCGCCGGAAGATCGCGAAGACTTTTTCTCCCGTTTCGGACCCAACGTCGCGATTCTGGGAATCGATGTCGTCGACGGTGGCAACGAACGAGCCGACTCGGTTCAAAATGCTCTGGCCAAAGTCAACGACGCGGCCGAGTTCGTAGCGGTGCATGATGCCGCCCGCCCCTGCATCACAGATGAGGATATTGAAGCGGTTTTTGTAGCGGCTCAAAAATCGGGCGCTGCGATTCTTGCCACTCCGGTGTCCAGCACGCTGAAAGTAGTAGAAAACGGCACGATCAAGGAAACCGTGGCTCGTTCCAGCAAATGGCTGGCCCAGACTCCGCAGGTATTTCGCCGACAAGACCTGATTGTCGCGTATCAGAAACGTGGCGACCGCCAACCGACTGACGAAGCGGAATTGATGGAGACCGCCGGGCACCATGTCACAGTGGTCAAAGGCTCACCGTTGAACATCAAGATCACAACCAAACGAGATTTGATGCTGGCCAAATCCATTCTTAAGTCCATGCCCGCGCCAAAACTCGACGCCCCAGCCCATCCCTTCGCCGACGGCGATATGTGGCGCTAGACAAGCCCCGTCCTCGCCTTGATCTTCGTCTTTGTTTCGTCTTGTCCTTGCCAACCGTAATCGTCGTCGTTGTCGTCGTCGTAATCGTAATCGGATAAGCTGCAATCGATGTCGCGCGACAAAATGACATGACCTTCTTTTTGGATTGACTCACATTCTCTATTAGTCGACGACGACGACGATTACGACGACGACAACGAGGATTCCGGTAACCGGCGGTTAAGGACAGGACGAAGACGAGGATTTGGCGAATCAACCCGCGACTGGTGTCGCCATCTGCATCATCCACGCACAAACCATCGCGCCGTAAGTTCCCAGTGCGTAACCCAACACGGCCAGCAAGACACCGACCGGTGCCAGCGCGGGATGAAACGCAGCAGCCACAACC
>JBPCVB010000755.1:0-3262 GCA_051010855.1 Pirellulaceae bacterium
CAGCCGGTCCACGTTCATGGACAGCAAGTGATTCATGCGGTCGTATTGAGGCGCAATTTCGCTGAACATTTGACGTACACGATTCGCCGATTTGTCGACCGGTTGCGTGATATCGCCGGGCGGTTCAACCGTGTGGCCAGGCTGTTCAACAACATCGCCGTGCGACGTGGCAGATTCCGAAGCCGGATTCATGGGCTCTGTGAGAAAGACGAAGGGTAGCGGTATTCACCTAACCGGTGTGTGGAGACCCTGGTTAACGTAGAACATCCAGGGGCACGCTTTAGCGGTCAATGATAAACGGCGAGCAGAAATCCGCCAGTCGAACTCATAATCCCCCCACTGGGCCGCGAATCCTCCCGCACACGGACGGTTCGCGACCCAGTGAAGTGAGGTTCAGGATATTCTTACCTGCGACTGGGAACTGGCGTCGATAGGTTGGACCGGGTTGGCGACGGGCATGGTCCGCCAAATGACTCCGCGTCCGGTGCCATCGCCATGAAAACGAATCAGGGGCCGCGCGTGACCCCGATTCAGGCACTTAATGGTGTCGTGGAGACGCCGCTTGGCATCAACACGGTAATCGATCTCCAGCGGGTCATCGATTTGATCGGGCCAGCCGCGACTCTGAAGCGCATGCAACACGGCTTCCTGATTTCGGGCGCGCCACTTGAACTTCTTGATCAGTTGACCGCAGAAACTCAGTTCATGGCGTCGGGGATTCCAGACGGGCACGAACAGGTTGCCATTAACCGTGACTGGATAACGCAGCTGCATTTTTTGCATCTTTTCCAGTCCCTGCCCGGACAGCACAAAACAGGACTGACCATTAAATTTCAGATGCGGTGTTGGCATGTAAGCACGACGCTGGCTGGCTGCCGAAATTTCATCGGCAAACTCAATCAGGCCGGTGGAACTGAGCATGCGCAAATCACTTTCGGATACGCCTTGTTCCGAAAGACGCTCCATCGTGACAGCGAATTGCCAGTGATCCACATTTGTTTGACGCGCATACTCCAGCGCTTGCCGGAGTTCCAGCAAGGCGGGCTTTACGCGAGCCAGTGTCTCGTGATCGAGCAATGGCAGGTCTCGTCGACCCATTCTCGTTCTTCTCCGGTTCCAGGTTCGTGTTTTACTCCTCAACCTGACAGGCAATGGTCGAATTAATCGCGGTGACATTTCATTACCGGTTTGTCAATTAGGCTCTTTACTCGGGTCAGGTGTTGGTTAAGAATCGAGTTAGGTAATGAGACAACCTGCTGCTGCGATTCCGTGGGCACCCCGATAACAAATGGCAAAACAGACCCGCCGCGGGGAATAAATTTTGTGAAAAACCCAAGTTGTCCGGAAATTCAGCAAGTTTCCCCTTCCGGTGATGGAGAAATCACGCGGTGGCTGGATGATTTGCAGAACAACGACGAAGCAGCAGAGGCCCTGTGGCGTCATTTCTTCCCCAAGCTGGTGGATGTCGCCGAACAGCGGATGCAACACCTGCCCAGCCGGGCGCGTGATGAAGAAGACGTCGCGCTCAGCGCTATGCAAAGTTTCTTTGCAGCGGCCGAAGCCGGTCGTTTTGATTTCAAGAGCCGCGACGATCTGTGGCGTTTGCTGGTCACCATTACGATTCGCAAGGTGACCAAGGAACGGCGGCGGCAACTGGCACGCAAGCGGGGCGGCGGTGTGCCGCATATCGGCAATCATTGGGGCGAGGAATCGATCGATCCGATGAATGCGATTGTGGATCCCAGCCAGATGCCGGAGTTCGTGGAAGATGTGCACGCGCGTTGTAACGAACTGCTGGACTCGCTGCCTGATGAAAAGATGCGAATCACCGCTGCCATGAAACTGGAAGGTTGTTCCAACGAGGAAATCTCCGAACTGCTGCATTGCAAGACGGAGGACACCAAATCACGCCTGCGGAAAATCCGTCGTCGCTGGCAACGGCATCTCGGTGATGACTAGTCGTTTTGCTGGCACACGCCGATTATCAGTCGAGTTGTGTAGTTTGCCGGGTGAAGTTCGCGACCGGGACATCTCTGGCAAAAGCGCCGTCGCCGTAGACGTGCTGCGAGCTGCCACGACCATCACTGCCGCTCTTGCCAACGGTGCGTCACGCATCATCCCGTGTGAGGAAATCGAGCAGGCAAAATCGATCGCAGCACAACAAACTGCGAACCAACACGAAGTGCTGTTAGGAGGCGAACGTCAGGGGCAGCTCATCGCAGGATTCGATCTGGATAATTCACCAGAAGGCTACGGGCCTGAAGTCGTTGGCGATCGGACGATTGTGTTCACTTCGACCAACGGCACGCGGGCCCTGGCAGCAAGTCTTGCAGCGCATCGGGTGATCATGGGCAGCTTTGTAAATCTCTCGGCAGTCGCTGAGGCTCTGATTGACAACGTCCGACCGGTGATCATTGTCTGCGCCGGCACGAACGACGAACCGACGCTGGAGGATATGTTGTTTGGTGGTGCCCTGTGTCAGTTGCTGGGCCAAAGCATGCGACTCCGGCTCGATCCGCCCGCCCAGGCCTGTCAAGCCATGTGGGAGACCGCAGGCCGGCAAATCGCCGGAGGCGCTTCGTTGGCCACCATTCTCGGACAATGCAGGGGCGGCCAGAATCTTTTGCGTTTGGGGCTGGAGCGTGATATCGAGTTTGCCGCCCAGGTCGACCGATTCAGCCTGGTGCCCTGTCTCAACGAACAGGCCGAGCTGGTTCCTGTCGACCATCTGGCGGGGCACCGCTAAACTGCAATTCGCGACGCCACTAAAATGTCGTTTCCCGTCTGTCGACCTGTCCCATGGAAGCTCACGATGAGTGTGGAAGTTGAAAACCCGTCCCGCCCTGCCCCCACCCGCAACATGGAGGAGATCGTCTCGCTGTGCAAACGCCGCGGATTCATGTTTCAAAACAGCGAAATCTACGGTGGCTGTAACGGTTTTTGGGACTACGGCCCGCTGGGCGTGGAACTGAAACGCAATATCAAGGAGGTTTGGTGGCACGACATGGTCACCTCGCACAACGACATGGACGTGCTGCCGGGCGCTCCCGGCGTTTATTCCATGACCGGTCTGGATTGCACGATCATCATGCACCCGCAGGTGTGGAAGTGCTCGGGCCATTACGACTTGTTCCACGATTACATGGTGGATTGTCGCGAGTCCAAAAAACGCTACCGCCACGACCAGCTGGTGGGTCGCTGGGTGACGGTCAGGGAACAACGGATCTTTGCCACGGCCCAGTCGGGTGAACGGGAACTGGAG
>JBPCVB010000756.1:0-8076 GCA_051010855.1 Pirellulaceae bacterium
GGTGGAGGAAGCCCGGACACTGATCGACAAGGGAGTCGACTCGTTGACCGACCTGGAGAACAAGCGACTCAACCGCCTGCTGTTGAGTACCGCCTTGCGTCGCGACATCGCCATGCCCGGTGCCACTCAACTCGATTTTTACTACTTCACCTGGCACTGGTCCGCCTTTACCGTCAATATTTCACACGCCGAGTTTGCCAGCGGGATCACAAGCCAGTTGCCTGGTTTCTTTGACAAGTTCGTCGTTTCGATTGGGATTTTTATTGCGATCCTGGTGACGTCGTCCTTTATTCCGGAAATGCTCGAGGCGGGTTCGCTCAACCTGTTGCTGAGCAAACCAGTTCATCGCTGGGGACTGTTGCTGGCCAAGTTCGCAGGCGGTTGCGTGTTTATTTTTCTGTGCGCAGCCCTGTTCTTTACCGGTGTCTATTTCTGGATGGGGATTCAGCTGGGCATCTGGGAACGCGCTATCCTGCTGAGTATTCCCGTGTACGTGCTGGTATTCGCCATGTACTATTCGGTGTCAGTACTGGCCGGGATTTTGTTCCGCAGCCCGATTCTCTGTATCACGTTTGCCATTCTGTTCTGGGCCGCATGCTTTGTAACTGGATATGTGTACGGACTGTTCGATTACCGTTTTTACAACAATGCGCCTTACCAGCTGGCGGTACACGACGAGGATGTCGCCATGGTGGACCTTCTGCAGTCGCATTTGGTGTGGGACCGTTCGCGACGCGAATGGCGCAACCCGGTGCAGCGACGCGACGCCTCTCCGGAAGAACAAAGTTTTGCCGTCGCCGCCTGGTTCGACCGGCTGGACACGCTTCCCGACCTGCCGGGCCCCGTGTTCGATCGGGACGCGAACAAGTTACTGTTGGTCAACGGCGGAATCTCCGATGTCGTCACCAATGCCACGCTGAAGTTGTCGGCGGCCAACGCCGGGGAGAACTGGAGCGTCAGCGATCGGGGGCGTTTGCCAGCCGGTACCGCTGCTTTGCTGTGGTCGCCACGATTTGGCCAGTTGGTGGTTGATAAGGCCGGTATCGTGTTTCGCTGGGAAGGCACTGACGAAGAAATTCCGGCTGACGAGAACGAGGAAGCGACCGGCGAAACATCCGATGACGGAGAGAACAATGGAAAGCAAAAAAGCAACGGGCTTACCGACGCTATCTCGGGTTTGCTGACACGCGCATCGGATGATTTGCCTTATGAAAGGATCAGCGAGGTCAACAATCTGGAGTTACGCAGTCCATCTGCGATTTCACTGAACCCGGACAACGACCATATCGCAATGTACTCAAACGGCCAGTTGATCATTCTGGCTCCCGATGACGAAGGCCAGTACGTGCAACGTGCGGAGGCCGCCATCGGCGAACACGAGAACTCACGCATGGCCGTGTGGGTCAAATATCGCGGCGACAAACTGTTTGTTGTGCTGGGCAACGGGCGCTTCTATCACGTGCAACCGGATGACCTCAGCGTCGTGCACACCGAAACGATCGATAACCGGGCTGCCGTGCGTGACTTGTCTGCCTCCCCCGATGGTCGCTATGCAGCCATCAATTTGCGGGACGGGCGTTTGCATGTTTACGATGCCGAGTCCCAGGACCAGTGGAACGCAGCCGCGCTGGCACAGGGCGACATACTGGCCGCCGCCTTTGATGATCAGGGAAGATTGTGGATTGGTGACCGGTTTCGCGGCACGCAACGTTACGACATGGATTCGGGCAGTCAGCTCGACTCAAGACAATCCGATGGTGGATGGATGACTTCGGCGTTTCGCTATGGTATTCGACCTCTGTACCGGATCTTTCCCAAGCCCGGAGAGTTCTACAAGGTGATCTCGCATCTTTCGTCTGCAACCGATGCTGGCGATAACCCGGACATTGACTTGACCCGGTTGCCGCATCGCGATGATCCGTGGTCGCCACTGCGCAGCGGATTGTTTTTTATGGTGCTGATGCTGGCGATTTCCTGCTTTATCTTCCAGCGGCAGGATTTTTAGTGCTTTTTTTGCAGCCGTGACCGGACTTGTCCGCGAGGCTGCGATATGACTCATGGCCGGCGATTGTTCCGCCGGCGGATTTGAGCAGAAAGGAAGCACCCATGGCCAAATACTACGTAACTTGCGGATCATTTCGATATTTGACGACGGCTGCCGACACCAGCGGCGCGGCGCTGTGGGCTGTGCACCAGTATTTGCATAGCCAGACAACGATGCACGATGTGGACTGGTCCTCCCCGGATACCGTTGATCGTGACGATGTAATCGAAGCCATGCTGGGATTGCCGGACTGGATCGGCGTCTCGGAAATCGGCTTTGGCCGCGACGAAGCTGCGTCTCTGGAAACCGTTGATGTGCTGACCGAATGGAATCAGCTGGTGCTGGCGATTAGCCGGCTGGAAGCTCTGGTGAATTGACGGTGGAACGAATTGGCTGGCTCGCCCGTCAAAAGGTACACTGGCCACAGGGCTGATCATCGGTAACCGATCGGGGACGCAGCGATGTCGGGCAAAGCGAACATGCCGGCAGCAGGACTTGCATGGGTAACTGTCTTGCTCTTACTGTTCGGCAACAGTTCATCATTAACCGCTCAACAATCCGACGACGGTTATATCGACGAGCCCGCCGAAGAGTCGCTTGTCAACACAAATCGACTGATGCACCGCCACTCCGCGGGACTCACTTACGCATCAAGTACCGCATGGACCGGCTACGCCATCGAGCATCTGTTTGACGGAGACCAGCTGACGTCATGGTTCAGTGCGAAAAACGATATTGCCAGCGACGATTCGCAACCCTGGGTTGAGGTCACGTTTCCGGTGGGTGTAAGCGTTGTGCACGTTAACGTGTGGGGCAATCGCGAACCTTCCTGGAGCACCGGGTATTCGGTGACCCGTGGACGGCTGGAGCTGTACGACGAAAACGGTAATCTGCTGCAGTCTGTTGAAGCCGAGGCAGAGGGCGATCAGTACGATTTTGAATTCGGTCTCGACAAACCGGTGGAGCAAGTGCGACGGGTACGCTTCGTATCAATCGCTGATCAAGGTACGACAAACGGCGACCGCTGTATTGCCTTGGGTGAAATAGAAATTGAGTAGGCGGTGGTGCCTGTTGATTTAGGCGGTAGTGGCTGAATTCCCCGTTGCAAAAAATCCGGAGTGAGGACCCTGCCCCCCTTTGGTCCCTCGCTCACGCGTCGGGTTTCCTGAGGCAGGCAACCTGACGATCAGAACTAGTCCCCCACGCCGATGTCGTCGTTGCACAGTCGCATCATCAAATCGGTTTCTTCCTGCTCGTGCCGGTTGAAATTCTGCACAAAAGAATGAAAACCGACTGACAGTGCCAGCATGGTCTTCTCCAGTGGTGCTTCGCGGTAATGAGCACTTTCGGCCAATTCGACCAGATCACACAGAGTCAGGAACAACTCCTCGTGCTGGGAACGCAGATCGCCGGCTCGCACGCTGATTTGCGGATGAGTTAATTCCGCCGACTTAAAGTAGCCGTAAAACTCCTCAAGCGCGAAATGGGTTTCCAGTTCATCTCGCAGGTGATTCAGCTCGCACGCCAACTCTGCGGTGTCGACCAGCGGAAGTGTGGCCAATTGTCGTTTGATGTCGCCGATGATCTCCAGCGGCCTGTCGTTGTCCTGCTTGATCTCATTTAGAAAAGCCACATTCAAAGTCAAACTTTGCAGGCCCATCACATCGTCACGCAGCTGACGCTCTGTTAACCAGCTACTCATTCCCAACTCCTTGAATCGACACGCGTCCCGCTACCTGCGGGACTACAGATTGACTGTTTGTGCTGCTTCTCTGTCGCAAGGGTTGCAATTGCCACCAACATAAATTTTACAGCCGAATGACCGACAAATGCAAAATTTGTGGGCGGAATTCGTTGGCATCCCTTCACGTTTGCCTTTGGCGCGGCAAGACCCGCGTTTTGAAACCGATTTTTAGTCCTTCCCTTCATTTAGCGACCAACTAAATGCCCTTGCTATTTATGTGCTTGCTGGCAAATCCAGCCGACATTCATCTTCCCGGCGTACCGTTAATCGCCCGATTTAACTGGACCTGCTTTGGCAATCTCGACCCGATGGCAGCCAGCAATTACACTCGGACCGCTCCCTTAACCCAGGAATAACCATGGCCGATCGCTCCAAATTTCAGCAAAAAGTCATCAAAAACTATTATGAAAACCGGGACGCGATTGCCCTGCAACGCGCTCAGGAACTGGTTACCGAGCTCTATTTATCGGAAGGTAAAGGGCGACAACGGCACTGGAAAAGTCTGCGTGGTCATCTGGAGAAACTGGGTGTGGCTCCAACCACGATCGCTCATCTCGAAGAAAAGGACGATCCGGAACTTGTGGCCAATCTGATCACCAAGCTCAGCGAAAAAATGGACTGATGGCATGGAGGCGTCGCGCGGACAGGGCGATTTGATTCGCCCGCGAATTCGTCAAGCCAAAGTGGTTTTTGGTGCAATGATCGCCGGTGTGATTTTGTGCATGTTGGTCGTGATTGCCCTCGTTAGTCCAGGATTTGACTCGCAATTCTCGATGCTTTCGCTGATCATTTTCGGAATTAGCGCCTTGGTTGGTATTCAGGCATTGATTATTCCGCGAGTGGTGGTGGTTGGCGCAATTCGGCAGTTGAGCCCCGCGTTGGCCAAACTGGATCCCGAGCAGAAAGAAGCTCGTGACCTGATCATCACCAAAACTATGGATGTCTGGTTCACTGCCATGTTGATCGGTGTCGCGATGCTGGAAGGAGCCGCGTTTCTCAACCTCGCGGTCACTTTCATCGAAGCGAACGCATGGCATCTCGTAGCGGCGGGTCTGTTTCTGGCCATGATGGTCGTCTATTTCCCATCCGAAAATCGAGTGCTCGCGTGGATCGAACAACGGCTGACAGATCTGCAGCGCGGATAGCGCACGTAGGCTGCGGCCCGGGCCCGGGTGGCCCCGTTTGCTAGCGAATACGCACGGGCATCTCTCTAGGTCACTCATTGCGGCACAGACTAGAATCCCTTTCGGATATTTCTGATTGTCAGCGGGTGTTCTATTCATGCCTGGTCAAGGAAGACGGCGGGCTTGCGTCATTCATGTCATCACGGTGATCGTTAGCGCGATGTTGCCGGTGATTTGCGCCGCTCAATGGACCGACTGGCCCCAGCCACGCAGCTGGCAGGCCGATGCCGAGTTGACAGATATTTGCTTTGTGGATCGCGATCTGGGCTGGGTCACCGGCGATCGCGGTTTGTTGCTAAAGACCAGCGACGGTGGTCGGCATTGGGAAACCCTGAATCTGGGTATTGATTGCCGGCTGGAAAGTGTGTTCTTTATTTCGGATACACACGGCTGGGTTGCCGGCGGTTATTACCATCCGCAGGGAACGACCAGCATGGGAGTCCTGTTTCAAACGACCGACGGCGGCGTCACCTGGAAACAATTAAAGGGGATCACAATCCCCAAGATCAATCAGATTCGCTTCATTAGTCCGCATGAGGGAATTGCGATTGGTGAAGGCAATGCCGGCCAGCCAGCCGGGTACTACGAAACGCTTGATGGCGGACGCAGCTGGGCCGGGATTACCCACGGCGAAATCCGCACATGGCGAACGGCCAGTTTCGTGGGTGATTCAGTCGTGATGGCTGGTGATACGGGCGATCTTGCCGTTGATCGCGAGGGTGAAATACGGCCCGCCTACGTTGTAAATACCGAACCGTGCGTCGTACGCGACCTCGTAATGATGGATGATCGGTACGGATTCGCGGTAGGCGACAACGGTCAGGTCCTGCAAACGCAAAACGGGGGTCTATCGTGGCAACCAACCGAACTCGCACAAGGTTTGCCGACCGCGAAGGTCGACTATCGAACGCTCTGCCAACGAGGCCAAAGCGTGTGGATCGCAGGTTGTCCCGGCCATCGCATCTGGCGGATGCACGCCGACCAGCGACAGTGGCAGGCCGCAGAAACCCATGTCAGGCTGCCGATCAATTGCATTCACTTCGTCGACGACCAATATGGATGGGCCGTCAGCGGCGGCGGGGATGTCATCCACAGCAGTGATGGCGGATCAACGTGGTCCATGCAGCGCCGCGGTTCAACAGGCGTGGCCTTGTTGCAAATCGTGCAACAGCCGCAGGACCTGATACCCGAACTGTTCGCCAGCTATTGCGCTGAAGAGAACTATCTGGGCGGCGCGTTGTTGATCCAGCGCAACGACAGTCCGCAGCCGGTGGACGACGTGCGGCAAGCCATCTCACGCGTCGGCGGTTCGTTTGTGCGACCGGTGGTTATTAACGGGGACGAAGCGGACCCGGCCGCCCGTCTGCAAGAAGAACTGGTGCAGCAAATCCGCGTCCTGCGACCACGCGTGATCCTGATTCGCACCGCTCAACAGTTGGGGGATTCCGACAACTTTCAGTCCGCAGTGTTGGCCGCGGTGCAGGCTGCCGCTGATCTGAACAAGTACCCGGAACAACTGGCCGGGTTCGGTTTGCAACCATGGCAAATCGGCAAGGTCGTAACGATGAGCTACGGCAAAGCGGGCAGCCAAAGAGTTTCGCCTGGCCAGTACCTTACCTCCCAGGGCGCATTGACGGGCGATCTGGCCATCCCCAGTCGTCTGTTGCTGGGGCAGCACTATGAAGCACAAACGGTTGTCCTCAACACCGTGTTCACCAACCCCTGGGCGGCGGGTCCCACAAACTCGCTGTTTGCATCAATCGAGCAAATGGATGCCGAAATCCCGCGTAGACGAGGCGAAAAAAATACTGCCGGGAATCTAGCGCAAATGCGCAAACTGGCCAGTAAGCGCAAGATCTTCGACAGCTTTATGGAACTGGCCCCCCAACAATCGCAATCGGCGGCTATCTGGAACACCAATCTGGCTGAACTGGTCTCACAACTCGATCCGCCGACAGCGGGCGTTTGGTTGTTTGAACTGGCGCACCGCTGCCAGCGCGAGGGATACAACTATCTGGCCGTGCAAACCCTGTTGTACCTGACAGACAATTTTCGAAAACATCCATTGGCTGTCGCCAGTCTTCGCTGGCTTTATCACGAATATTCCAGCGGTGAACGCGCGCATGTGGCGGTCCGACGGCTTCAGGAACTGACGCAGGCCGACCGCATCGATTCGGCCATCCCCGGCGGCATCGCATCGCGTCCAATAACCCGCATCGTGGACGGCATACCCATGACGACCTGGGAGCTGGTGGAAGACGATGAGGGACAGGAAGTGGTCGCAGCAGCCTGGACTGTTGAACAGACCGCCACGGCCATAACGCGTCGGTTCCAGCAGGCTCGCGCGTTTTCACAAAACCTGCAGACTCTGGATCAGACGGCACTGCATGCCGGGCGTGGAAATTTGTCCCGCATCAGCCTGAATCGGAAACTCAACACGCAAGTCTCCGCCGACTCACAACTCAAGGAAATCGTGCAGAATCCGGCTGTACGCAATCCGGAAATCCGCGAGGCACTGGCTCGCGTTGCCAATGTCGAGCTAGGCCTGCTCAATGCATCGCAACCTGCGTCCGCCATGCCGGACCAGGTAACCTGTCACCAGACTGCCACGCGACCGTGGCTGGACGGCAAACTGGATGATCCCGTCTGGTTAGCCGCCACCGAATCCGGTTCCCGGTTAATGCTGCGCACGATTCACAGCAATACGGAAGCGGATCAGTTGTGGATCTCCTGCGACGAAGAGTTTTTGTATCTGGCCATGCGGTGCCGGAAACTGAACGGAACGCGTCTGGCGGATCCGACGCAGCGTCGATCACGCGACAGTAACCTGCTGGACAGCGATCGCGTGGAAATATCCATCGATACCGACCGCGATTACAGTTCGTCATTCTTGCTCACGGTGGACTCCAGTGGACAGGTCGCCGACTCCCTCGGCAATGACCTGGCATGGAATCCCCAGTGGTATGTCGCCGCGGGAACAGAAGGCGAGTTCTGGACGGCGGAACTGGCAATCCCGCTGAATGAACTCGGCGACCAGCTGCGGCGTGAAGTATGGGCGATTTCGGCCAGCCGTTATCTGCGTAATCAACTCGTGTCGACATGCT
>JBPCVB010000757.1:0-3864 GCA_051010855.1 Pirellulaceae bacterium
TCCGCCAAGTACGGCGAAGTGCATTGTTTCATGCGGACCCCATATCCCGGGAATCAGCGTGGGCCAGCCTGCGGCATTGGAAACCGCGCCCAGCGAATAAAAGATCCCGCCGGCAACGGCCAGTCCCAGATAATGCCAGTCACCGCGACGGTAAAACAGGTACGAGGTGTAGCCGCCTATCCAGCCCATCGCCAAAAAAATGACTGCCCCGAATGGTCGCGTAATAGTTTCGAAGAATATCATACGCACGAGGATTCCGACAATTGCAATCGACCAGATCAGGGCCAGAATGCCCCATCGCTTCCACCCGGCAAACAATATGGCGTGAACCGGTGTAAATGATCCGGCGATAAGTACAAAGATGGCGGCCAGATCCACTCGCAACAGAATGGAACCCGCGTACTCGTCGTGAGCGAACATGTGGTAGATGCTGCTGATCGCGAGCAAGCCGATTGCGGCCAACGTAAAGATCGCAACACTGGCGAAACGACCCCAGTCTCCGAACAATGGTCGCAGCAGGTAATACGAAAGCCACGTGAACACGACGGCGCCGGTCAAATGGGACATGCTGCTCAGTGGCTGATGCAAACCCGGTAATGAGATGATGGCATCCACGGTACGCGACGACTGCTCCTGATCCGGACTCAAAAACGAAGGGGGGGCGGATGTTAGTCGCCTTGCCTTCGCCTCGGCAACACCGAAAACTCGTTGCCAGCACACCGCGCCTTGGAATGACTAAGTTTTTTCATGAAACAACCCACAGGCAGCAACGTCATAACAGCAATCGGCCAGTAAGAAATAATCGACAGGGTGTTGCGATGATCCAGACAAAATGGGTGCTTTTCTGCCCGGCGTGGTTTTGCATGTGTTGCTGCGGGCCCTTAAACGCCCAGCCGCTTGATTTGAGTCGGCATTTCGCCGATCAACATGAGACGGTTGAACTGCCGAAACTGATTCCCTACATACAGGAGCCGGTTGTCTCGGTTCCTGACGGAGGCCGGATCATTTTTGGAGGAGGCTACTACCAGCCAGAAATCAATCTCGAAATCGTACCTGCTCTGACGATTGAAAACGGATCGCGAGTTTACCGGTTTTCGGTGGATGGCAAGCCTTGGCAAATCGCGATCAACGAGGACGACAGTATTGATGTCACCATGGTGAAGGAATTCACGATCGAGCACCTCGCTGAACTTCGCAGGCTGCATCCAGACATTGCAGCCCGCCTGGAAAACTTCCCCGAGAATTCAATGCGTGCTACTCAAATTAACTGGCAGTTTGAGATCACATCGTCCGTTTCGGTTATGCATGAGGGGCAGCTGCGAAATCTTTACCCGGGACTCCATGAAGTCTTCACGCAGCACATAAAACCAATCGACAGATAACGGTCGTTGGCGAACAGGCTGCGGGCAAACGAAGGTGCGTTTTATCCAGTGTTGTTGAACACCAACCGCCAGCATCGATGGATACGCTGATTGCGGAAATCCTCGGGCACCGTCTGTTTGCTGATTTCCCGAATTGTCGCGATGTTGGCGAGAGAGTCCTCATCGAATTTGAAGCGGCGGAAATTGCTGGAGAAATAGACGACCCCACCGGGCGACATCACGTCAGCAATCAGTTTTAGCAATTCAAGATGATGGTCCTGAATGTCCCAGTCCCGGTCGGTTTGCTTGCTGTTGGAATACGTCGGCGGATCGACGACGCACAAATCGTAATGTTCACCTCTGGCACGCGCCTGTTTTAGAAACTCAATCGAGTCAGCCATCACAAACTGGTGATCCGGTCCATCGAGATCGTTGGACTGCAAGTTCTTTCGCGCCCAGTCCAGGTAATTCTTCGAGAGGTCGACTGTTGTGGTTGTTGTCGCGCCACCGGACGCGGCGTACACAGTAAAGGAACCGGTGTAGCCAAACAGGTTGAGAAACCGTTTGCCCTCAGCCTCTTGCCGCACCATGTCACGGGTCTGGCGATGATCCAGAAACAGGCCGGTATCGACATAGTCATTGAGGTTGATCAGAAACCTCAATCCGCCTTCGTTGACCGGTACCATCTTGCGTTTGTGGTCAACCTTTTCGTACTGGCCCAGTTTTCGATCACGCGACTTGAGATGCGTTTTTTGAATCGGCACGTCGAGGGTGGTCGCCGCCGTACGTGTCATCAATTCCAGCCATTGAGCATGCCGGGCAAGATCACGCTCGTGAGGACGTTCGTATTCAGTGATGTGCAGATGGTCTTCGTACCGATCGACGACCAGCGGAATCTCGGGGATGTCGCGATCGTAAATTCGGAAACAGGTAATGCCCCGCCGCGCCGGCCAGCGTCGCAAGTGCCTCGCTCGTTTCGCGAGGCGATTGCGAAAAAGCTCGGCCTGTTCCTGATCCTTGTCCTGCAGCCCTCCGAAGACTGCATTCGCGGAGTTGTCCGGTTTGTTGCCGACGTCCGGTTTGTTGCTGACAACGTCATCGCCAGATCGCGACGGGGGACGGGGGCCGAGAAACTGAAAGTAAGTGCACTCAATGCGACCGTTAAACAGCTTGCGACGACGATCGGCTTTCCTTTGCAGGGTTGATTCGATCCGTGGCATATTGGTAATAAAGAAGAACGACCACGTTGGCACTCGCGCGAAGACAGCCGGGAATGTCGTATACAGCGCTTCGAGCCGTTCCTGGTCCTGCAAACGCTCGCCATAGGGCGGATTGGTCACGATGACGCCGTAATCGCGTTTGCTGCGGAAATCCGCAAAGGCCTTTTGCTGAAAGTGAATCTGATGTTCCACTCCTGCCTTGCGGGCGTGAAAACGGGCCAGTTCCAATGACGCGGCGTCGATATCAGTGCCGCTAATTTGCAACTCGACATCATTTCGAGATTGAGCTTGCGCGTGTGCACGAGCCTCGTTCCACTGGTCCTGAGTGATTTGAGGCCACTCGCAGCTGGAAAATGATCGCTGCAACCCCGGAGCGATGTTCATACCGATTAGCGCGGCCTCAATCGGAATGGTACCCGTGCCACAAAACGGATCGACCAGCACACGCTCCGGATTCCACACGCTCAGGTCAACCAGCGCCGCGGCTAACGTTTCCTTAATCGGTGCGGGCCCGGCCAACTTGCGATAACCCCGTTTGTGCAGGCTGTTGCCGGTCGTGTCGACCGTCAAGGTTGCGGTGTCATCAAGTAGCGCTACATCAATCCGACAGGTGGGGCCGGTTTCCGGCAACTCGTTGGTGTCGCAGGATCGTTTAAGACTTTCCACGATCGCCCGTTTGACTGATCGCTGGATAGCCGGGACGCTGGTCAGCCCCGAACGTCGCGATCGGCCGGTCACGGGAAACGCGGATTCAGTGGATAGCAGCCATGACCAGTCGTGATCCCTGACTGTGTCAAACAGGGCGTCAAAGTCCGCTGCCTCAAACTGCAATGCCTGAATCAGTACACGATCGGCAGTGCGCAGCCACAGGTTCGCGCGGCAGATATCCGGCCAGTCGCCCTGAAACTGAATTCTCCCCGGTTGCGTGACCTGCGGATCGTAGCCCAAAGCAATCAACTCGCGTTTCACCAGGGCTTCCAGGCCAAACGCGCAGGCCGCAATCAGATTCATGGATGGAATTGGCCAGCAAACCGGGTTTTGAATTCGAAACTTTGACTTCGCAAGTCGGTACAGCTATATGGTACCGTAAGTTGCCGGCGCCGAAACGTGCCGATATCCACGTCAATCAAAAGGACCAGTGATCATGATGCGTCAGGCGATTCCGTTGATTTTGATACTGTTGTGTTTAGTGCCGTCTGCTGCAAATGCACAACAGGACGTTGCTCCACAGCAACTACGCGATGCCGTGGACCGCGCGGTACAGGCGCAAATCGAGGAACAAA
>JBPCVB010000758.1:0-5520 GCA_051010855.1 Pirellulaceae bacterium
CAACTGGAGAACGGTGAGCAATCGCTGGAATGGGACGAAAGACACGGCTGGTTACCAGCATTGCTGGAATCACTTGATGTTCCGCGCACCTCGCAGACACTTGTCTTCTCCAAAACCAGTCGACAACACCAGCGCATCAATCCGTCACGGCCAAGGGCACTCTATTTCAATGACGATGTCTACATTGGCTGGGTGAGAAGTGGCGACTTCGTTGAGGTGGCAGCGGTCGACCCGGTGCAGGGTGCGGTGTTTTATACTGTTGACCAGCACAATGCCGAGCAGGCGATTATCACCCGCGACACCGGCCAATGCCTTTCCTGTCACGCCAATGCGAACACCGGGAAAGTACCTGGATTTGTGGTGCGGTCAGTGTTTCCCAAACCCGACGGTCATCCTGATTATCGCTTGGGAACTACGGCGACTGATCACACCACGCCGTTCGCCGATCGATATGGCGGCTGGTACGTCACAGGAAACCATGGCGACATGCGGCACCGGGGAAACGTCGCGATCAGCGGTGGCGACGATCATACGCTGGATCGCGAAGCCGGAGCCAATCTTGCCGAGTTGCCGGAAAACGTGAAAACGGAAAACTACCTTGAGCCAACCAGCGACATCGTGGCGCTGATGCTGCTGCAACACCAGACTCAAATGCATAATCTGGTCACCCGCGCATCCTATGAAACCCGGCAGGCACAACATTATCAGGATGAAATGAATCGTCTTCTCAAGCGAGACGAGGACTATCAAGGCGAATCGACGGTGCGTCGAATCCAGTCGGCTGCTGAGGCTCTGGTCGCGTATCTGTTGTTTTCCGGGGAACCTGAGCTGATCTCCCCGGTGACAGGCAATTCTGAATTCGCAAACGAATTCGCGTCCGCTGGAATCCGTGACAGCCGGGGTCGCAGTCTCCGCGATCTCGATCTGGACAATCGGCTTTTGCGTTACCCCTGCAGTTACCTGATCTACTCGGAATCATTCAACTCACTGCCGCCTGTCGTCCTGGACATCGTCAAATCCCGATTGACCGAAATCCTTACGGGAACGGACGATTCAGGTGACTTTGCGCACCTCAGCGCAGAAGACAAACGCAACATTTTCGAGATACTTTCCGAAACGCACCCCTTGTTTGCCAACGGACATTAGCGATCAGAATGAAACAGCTCTTCGTTTCGCGGTTTCTTCATGGTGGATGGCGGATTCACGTGGTCGAGTTACTGCCGCACCAATGAACCAAAGGACCACCACATTCTGTTTGTGGTCGGTGGCGGCAGCGACGACTCGAATTTCGGTCGCAAGTCAATTATGGCTCGCATGGACGGATTGCGTGATTTTGCCAGTGATCGCCAGATGCCCAACTGGCGATTCGAAGTCGTTCCGGGTGTCGAACACGAATTTTGCCGAGGAATATCACCAGATCATTCGGGCCTGGGCCCGGGCCATCAAATAATCCGGTTAGTACCTGCCCAACAGCATCGTCCAGAGAGGTCAGTTCTGTTCCCCTGGATTTCCATCATCAAAAAACGGTGTTATGGCTTCATACAGTTGCTGTTTGCGGACGGGTTTTGAAATGTAGCCATCCATCCCGGACTCGAGGCTACGCTCGCGGAACCCTTTCACGGCGTGAGCGGTCATGGCAATGATCGGGATATGCCCACCGCGTTCCCGTTCGACTTCGCGAATCAACTTTGTGGCATCGATGCCATCCATCTCGGGCATTTGCAAGTCCATCAGGATCAAATCGAAATCACCTTCCCGCCACAACTCGACGGCGATTCTTCCGTTGTCGGCCACGGTGACCTGATGCCCCCATTTGCTGAGCAATGCCACTGCAAACTTTTGATTCGCCAAACCGTCTTCGGCCAGCAATATCTTCAGCTCGGGCAATCCCGCACCGGTTTGCCCAGTTGGTGAAACCTGCCTGGCGACAGAGGCTTTCCTGCGTTGCAAAGGAGCTACCGCGCGCAACAACGTCTCGAGTAATTCGGATTGTTTAACCGGCTTCATCAACTCGGCGAGAATGCCAAGTTGGTCACATCGTGCTTCATTGTCAGACCTGCCGCCCGACGTCAACGCGACAATTGCCGTGTGGGCGATTTCATCGATACCACGCACTTGTTCGGCCAGTGTAAAGCCGTCAATCTCCGGCATGTTGATATCGGTCAACACCAGATGGATGGCCGCACCGGCCGAATGCATTTGCTGCAATATCTCCAAAGCCTGAGCGCCGGAATCTGCTGTAACCGGGTGCATGCCCCAGCCTTGCACCATTTCCTTGACGATTTTGCGGTTAGTCGAATTATCATCGACCACCAGCACCCGCATGCCCTCCAGCGATTCAGGGTCTGGCCGCGAGTCCGGAACGTCCGTTTCATCAGCAATGTCATAGGGCAGGGTGAAGTGAAAGGTCGAACCATGGCCGAGCTCGCTATCAACCCACATACGGCCGCCCATCAACCCCACAAGGCTGCTGGATATGGACAGTCCCAGGCCGGTGCCTCCGTGCTTGCGCGTCATTGAGGAATCTGCCTGCTCAAACTCCGTAAAAATTGTGTTCAGTTTCTCCTGCGGGATCCCTGGCCCGGTGTCGGTCACGGAGAAATGCAGTTCGACCTGTTGCGGGCCGGTGGACCGGGTGGTCACATCCAGCAAGACCTCGCCCGACTCCGTAAATTTGATTGCGTTACCCGATATGTTGATGAGAATTTGCCGCAAACGTGCCGGATCACCCACCAGATATTCGGGTACGTCAACCGCGGCATGCCAGGCCAGTTCCAGTTTTTTGGTGTGCGCCCGCATGGCCAGGGACTTCATCGTATCGCCGAGTTCTTCTCGCAGGTCAAAGGCGACGGATTCCAGATCAATCTTGCCAGCTTCGATTTTCGAGAAGTCAAGAATCTGGTTGATGATTGTCAGCAGCGACTCACCCGATTCGAGAACTGTCGACAAATGCTCTCGCTGAACCGGTGTCAATTCGGATTCCAGCACAAGTTCGGTCAGACCAATCACGGCATTCATGGGTGTACGGATTTCATGGCTCATGTTGGCCAGAAAGTCGCTTTTGGCCTGGTTGGCCGCTGTGGCGGCGTCTCGAGCTTCGACCAATTCAGTGATGTCGCGTGATACACCGAATGTTCCCAGCACTTCGCCTGCGCGATTTAGCAACGGCGCCTTGGTCGTGGACACCCATGACTGGCGTCCGTCGAGCCCTGTTTCCTTTTCCACCAGACCCACCATCGGCTGTCCGCTGTCGAGGATGCGCTGTTCATCGACCGCCGCTTTGCCGGCATGTTCGGCGGTAAAAAAGTCGCGGTCTGTTTTGCCAACTACTTCGGAGACATTGTCCAATCCGAATTTCGTGGCCACCGCGCCACTGACCCGGAGGAATTGCCCTGATTTGTCCTTGAAATAAATCGCGTCCGGCAACATCGTCATCAGCGTGTGCAACAGATTGCGTTCCATTTGCAAAGACGCCTCAGCCTGCTTGCGGCCGGTAACTTCGCGTCGATAATCCTCGCCGCTCTTCAGTTCCAGAGCCTTGGGAAGAATGCGTACCAACACCAGCACGCCGATACAGGACACGAGTGCCGTAAGCGCCTTCATGAGCCCGGAAAACCGGTAGATCGGCCATTGGAAAATGCCTGCCTCAACCAGATGCACGGTGCCGCAGGAAAAAAAGATCAGACCCAGGAACACGTAGAAGATCGGCGGGAACTTGACGTTTTTGTGTCGCGCCACGAAATACATCACCACAATCGGCACCGCGTAGTAAGCCAAAAAGGTGGCCAGGTCCGCAAAGATATGCAGCCAGCCCAGCCAGGGTTGCTGCATCCAGGCATCACCACAGTACCAGCGGGCAGGAAATCCTGTCGTATCAAACATGCCGCCAAAAAAATTCCACATGTTGCACCCCGCATGCATGCCAGAAGCGTAGTCACAATGGATTGTGACAAACGACGGAGTTGCTGGCCAATCAAATCGCGGTTTCTTCGCCGTTGTGACAACGAAACAGGCGCAAGCCCTCAATGTTCCGCTCAAAAACCCCGGCAGCTGGTCCGGGCAACAGAAACCCGGATTGGTGACGCTCGGTTTGGCTACATCGGTCGTTCACCAGCCGATGGCGCCAGCCAAGTCTATCTATTGGCGACGCAACACAAATGCCGCGGTTCCCTGGACAAAGTCACGAGGCAGGGGCAATGGATTGCCGCGATGATGCCTGCGGCGAACCGTGTTGCCATAGAAATGAAAGGGTCGATAGGGTCGTTCGTGCATCGGCTTGGCGCGCAGCTCGGTACGGTCCTGCCCGCGCATTATCACAAAAGGCGACCAGGTGGGTTCCTGAGCAAACGATTCGCCTGGTGCGACGAATACAAATAACAAGAACGCGAAGCCAAAGATGCGAACAAAACCCGTCATTGGTGAACCCTCTTGATGACCTCTTTTGATGACGCGATTGCAGGTGATCTTTGAGGCTAAACAGCGACGATAACAACATCCACGCCGTCCAATGTTAAATCGCGAGAAATGTCCCGATACCTCTTTTTGAGCGGAGCAATTGCTACAATCGGAACGGTAGATGCGGAAAAACGTTCAAGGCATTGGTTGTGGTTCGCCGTCGTGCGACAAAGGACGCGATGCACCCTAGTCGATGCCGTCCAGAAATTGTCGAATTTCGCTGGCGTATTCTTCCAGTGCCAGATCGTTGTGGCCAAACCCCTCGGCACGGATAAACGCCTTTGCCTCGCACGGACTGGCGGCAAACAGTTTCTCACCGAGGGCAATCGGAATCATTCGGTCACGCGTTCCGTGGATTTGCAACAGCGCCGATTGACAATTGGCAATCGCCGACACGGAATCGTAACGGTTACGCATCAGCCAGCGCACCGGCAGCCACGGAAAGGCGCCGGCCGCCACGTCAACCATTGAGGAAAAGTTGCTTACCAGGATCAATGCCCTGGGTGGCATGTCAGCGCAAATCTGAACAGCCACACCGCCTCCCAGGGAGCGTCCCAGGTAGACAACCTGGTTCGCATCGATGTCGTAACGATTGCTCATCCAGTTCACCGCCGCCACGCCGTCGGCCACCACGCCTTTTTCATGTGGCGAACCCTCGCTTTTTCCGTAGCCTCGGTAATCAAACAACAGGATATCGGCGCCCAGTAATCGCGACAGAAGTTGCGCTTCGGGACCAACCAGAGCGACATTTTCTCCATTGCCATGAAAAAATACCACTCGATGGCGGTTTCCGTCCTGGGCAAACAGCCATCCGTGCAGTTGGGTGCCATCCTGCGATTCAAACCAGACTTCTTCAGCGCCCAGTCGCGTCGCGTCATAATCGCCCACGTCGGCTCTCGGCGCCGGGTAGACGAGGTAAGTTTCAAAGGAAAGCATAAGAACGACCAAGCCTGCAAACACGATCAATCCCAACACCAGCCAGCGTATCACTTTGGTAACTGTTCGCATCAATGATCTTCACGCCCCGGTGATTCGTGGATGGAGAGTTGGCGTCCATGATACGGC
>JBPCVB010000759.1:0-5913 GCA_051010855.1 Pirellulaceae bacterium
CCGCTACGGCGTGTGTTTCAGATCCTGATTGTGTTAGATTGACTGGCGATTCCCAGCCAGCCCAACGACCCGAAAAGAACCCGAACATGCGCAATACAGTAACAGCTTCCGCGATTTGCCTTGCCCTCCTGCTCGCTTCGACTGTTCAGGCTCATGAACACGAGTGGACATCCTTTCAAAATGGTGGTCAGCCGACCGTTGAGACCAGCAACTTGCCAGTTGAATGGTCACCCGACAGCGGGATTACCTGGCAATCGCAGTTGGCCGGCTACGGACAATCCAGTCCATTGATGTGGGAAGACAATATCTATGTCACATCAGTTTCCGGTGACAACAAGGAGAAATTGCATGTGCAGGCCATCTCCGCCGCGGATGGCAGCGAACTGTGGCAATTCGAGGCCGAAAACAGCACGCCCGAAGAAAACAACAACTACGTCAGTCGTGCCGCGCCTACACCGGTTTGCGACGCCAATGGACTGATCGTGTTCTTCGAGGGCGGCAACGTTTTTGCATTGACTCACACAGGCGACGTCCGCTGGAAACTGGATTTGGTTGCCCTGCATGGCGACGTCAAGGCGCGTCACAGCCTGGCGTCATCCCTGGAACAGGACGAGGAACACGCTTTCATCTGGGTAGAACGTAGTACCGATCCTTATGTCATGGCGGTCAGAAAGTCGGACGGTGAGACCGTTTGGCGGGTGCCGGGGCTGGGCGTTACGTCGTGGAGCAGTCCGCGTCTGGTACCGGTCGGTGACGGTCATCATCTGGTTTTGAGTGGCGGCGGAATGATCGCTGGTTACGATCCGGCGAGCGGAGAACGATTATGGGAATTTGACGGGGTCGCCGGCAACAGTACACCGACACCGGTTCCCGTCGGTGCGGGGCAGTTTCTGATTGGTGCTTCTCCCGGTCGCAGCGAAGGCGAATCGGGAAATGCGGCGCGATCCAACGGTGTCGTTCAAATAACTGGCGAAGACGGAAATTACGCGGCCAGCTGGTTGTGGCAAGCCAAACGGGCAACCAGTTCGTTCGGATCGCCGATGGTTCACCAGGGACGTGCTTACTTCGTAAACCGCCAGGGTGTTGTGTATTGCCTGGATGTGGAGACCGGTGACGAGATTTTTGCTGGTCGTACATCGGGTGGCAGCGTCTGGGCCACTCCGCTGGGAGCAGGCGATTTCGTGTACCTGTTTGGCAAGGAAGGAACCACTACGGTGCTGGAATCCGCAGCAGATGAACTGGTCGAATACGCGACCAACCAGTTGTGGTCGGGTGTTCCGCAGGCCAGCGAGGGCGAAGGCGGCGGGCAATCTGCTGGTCCCGTGCTGTACGCGGCCACACCAATTGATTCCGGGCTGTTGCTGCGACGCGGCGATACCTTGTATCTCGTGGGCGGCAATGAATAGGTTTGTCTTGCGAATACGCAACCGTAGTTCGTGACCGGCATCATCGTCACAAACGGTCAGACCGCGCAAATCAATGGCTGGTTTTGTCGCCTTTGACCGGGCACGTGAAGGCCCGCGTTCTACATTTTACTGGAGGACTGTCTCCATACGTCGCCTGTTTCTCGCTAATACCGATATGAACGTTCTGGAAAAGCGTATTCTGCTCATCGATGACGAGCCGCTTATTACGCGGACGCTCCATGCCTATCTAACGGCAGCCGGTTTCGTGTATGTCGAAATACTCAATGACCCGCTACAAGTTCCGGCGAAGATTGCCGAGTTTGATCCGGACATACTGTTGCTGGACATCAGTATGCCGGAGGTGGATGGCCTGAAAATTCTCGAGCGACTTGGCGATCGCGTCGTGGATGATGATCTCACCGTCATCATGGTGACGTCCATGGAAGCCGACTACGTCAAGCGCAAGGCCCTCATTCTGGGAGCTTGCGATTTTATTTCCAAGCCGGTTGATCCCGACGAGTTGGTTCGCCGCGTCAATGATGCCCTCAGCGGTCGGCCCAATCACGACTTCATTCTCAATACGCTAGCGCCCAGGTCTGACGAAGTCTAGCGTCGGATTCTTTACCAAAGTCCCGGATTGAGCGGAACGATTTCACTTCGACAACGTCCACGATGTGGGTTAGCATCGTTGAATCGGAGGTTGAATTATGCGCATTCTGATGGCATTGGTAATGAGCCTGTTTGGCCTGTTTGGCTTGTTGGCCACCACAGCTCTGGCAGCCAACGAATTGGTTGACGACGAGTCCGTCGACGACGGAGTCTATTTTTTGGCGGAGACCGAACAGGGCCACCCGGTTTCGATCGACGGCAAACAGTACTGGCTGGGTGATCTGGCGACCGACAATCTGGGTGCGGTTCGACTCCGTTCGCTCAATAATCAGAATTCCGACTACATGGTCGAGCTGACCGGTTGCGGTCCAGTCCCCGATGACAGGCAGATCGTGAGCATGACGGTGGTGATGATAGGGGGTGAAGGCTATCGAATCAGTGGCCAGAACCACCTCCCTGACGACAGCGGGAAGCAAAACCTTGCGTCACGTATCAACGGTGATCAGGCCCGACACATCGCCCGCCATCTGGAACTGACTCCCGAGGAACGCGAACACCCTGGGCATCGTATGCTGGTGACCTGGACGCCCGTCAAGACTTCATTCGATCAGATGGAGCCGGTTGAAGTCGAAATTACCATTCGCAACGCAGGCGATGTTCCGATTTTGTTTTACAACGGTGGCCAACAGCGTGGCGCGCGTAACAATCAGTTCAGTTTTGTTTGTTTCTTCAACGGACTTAAACCCGAGCCCGATGTTGGAGACCCGGTGAATTTTGGCGGGTTGGCGGCGATGGTGACCTTGCAAAACGGCGAGGAATTTACGCAGCGTGTTGATTTGAGGGACTGGTTCGCGTTTGAAGAAACCGGAACTTACATCCTGCTCGGCAGTTTTCAAATCACATTGCATCTCACGCACGAGAACTACACGCCTTTATGGGACGACTGGGCCACCGGACCGTTGACAGTAACGATCGAAGAATAGACGGTAACAGTGGCTTCCAGGTCCAGTCTCTCGTCTAGTCCATGGTTTCGCCAATGACTTCTTCCTTGCGGCGTTTGCCACCCTTTTTCTTCTGGGAAACATCGGGGGCGTTCTTCATCACGAACCGCTTGTCCTCGACCAATTGCAACAGGTCAAAGGAACTGATGATCCCGACGACCTTTTGCTTGTCCGTAACGACAACATGATGGATTTTGTGATTGCGCATGATGCGTGCTGCCAGCGACACGTCGCCGTACTCGGGAACGGTGTAGATTTTTTCCGTCATGAACGTGGAGATGGGCGTGTTGTCGGAATGATCATCCAGCAGGTCACTGGCGGTTACCATGCCGACGGGTTCGCCGTCGCTGTTGACCACCGGCAGGCAACTACCGCGATTACTGGAAAGGACCGATTTGACATGTCCGAAGGTTTGATGAGGTGTGGCGGTCATTACTTGTGAGATCATCAGGTCCTTGACTTTTGCATTCATGGATATTCCAGGGTTGAGCGGATCAATTGGCGGACTGGTTAATTGCAATGCAACTTCAATGCCACGGCATCGTGTGCTGAAATCACAGTGCGGCCGTTCGAATAAAGCAGGCACAATTGAAATGGCGTTTGATCGCTCAAGGCTGTTTCTCGGGACATGTGCGGATACGCACAAACACGCGCAGCACGCGCGGTTGGGAGAATTTGCCGCAAAGCCGCCTGCCTGGTTGCTACCGCCCCGGCGTTGCCTTTCAACCATTCCCGATCCGGCGAGCGTTATATCGTTGCCGCTGTTGGGGCTGGCTGTCGCTACGCCTACGATGACGTACCCTGCCCGTCAAAACTCAAGGCCTTGAAGATAAGTCAATTCGGTGTCAATTGGGTTGTGGTTGCGTCAAGCCTAGTTCCACTGGGAAGCAAACGTGACTGACAGTCCCAGAATCGTGGCAAATGCGGCCAGAGCAAACGTAATGAGAAGATCCGCTGGCATGTTGAGTTCCTCAGGGGGGGTGAGGGCACTCATCCGTGACAAATATGGAAGTTTCCGTGCATCGTTAATATCGACGCCCGATGAACGGAGATTGAACAGTTCCTTCTTTGCCTGACTGATCTTGTTTACCTGTGCGAACCGTTCATGAATTGAGGAGCAACCCCAATAATCGAAACAGTGGTGACCAGGGCGACGCGGCGTCTCGTCATCTGTTGGCAGGTGATACGAGGCGGCAGGAAAACAGGTAGTTGTCTGCTGCCGGATCAAGTGTTTCAGGCGACATCTGCGGATTATCGCTGCAGACCATCACCAGTTGTCCGTCTCGATAAGTCACGAAACGCCGGCAGAGCACCGGGTGCCAATCATTGGTCGGGGCCACCATCATTTTCTGAAACTCGATGGCCTCGAGGCGGGAATTGTATCCGACCGCTCTCCATGGTCGTTCAAAGGCATCTCGATATTGTGCCGGCACGCGACTGATTTCTTCAATCGCATAGTCAAACCGCAACATTTCGTGCCCAACACGAATTCGTTCTGCAGCAGCGCGTCTGACAGCTTTCCCACGCACGACGACACGTTCGATTTCCCAGTCACCTTCCAGCTGCTGCAGCAACGCGACGGCGGCCATGTCGTTTTCCAGGTCCTCGATCAGCTCGTCATCGTCGGCTGATCCGCCGCGGACTGAGGACTCTGTTTCCAATGGAGGCAAGAACGGCATGCGTTCGAAATCCTGCAAGATGCCGGATACCGCACGAATCCGCAGGGCATTAACCAGCATGCGACGATGTCCACGTCCCAGTTTGCGGCCCATTTCGCGCCGCTGTTCCATCAGCTGTTCGTATCGATGCGCGGCCAGTTGCATGCTGGGGTGCTGTCCCGCGGCAATCAGATCGGATATTTCCGTATCCACGCGGACCACTGCTGGATGTCGGTTTCCGTACATCAGGCTGAGTACAGCTCGATGCTCGACCAAAGCGACCAGATTTTCGGGCGGATGTTGAGCCTGCGCAGGACAACAACACAACAAGCCAACCAGTGTTATGGCGGAACGCAAAACTAGTTTCTGCATCACATTCCTCCCCGATGCCCGGCGGCCTGAAACCGGTTTCAAAATCGCTTGTGCCACCCACGGTGAATTGATCATACACGGACCACGCGATTGCCACTGTCGATTCAGTCGGGAGTTTGCGGAATATGGGGAAAAAATCCGTGAGGAAAGTGTTCAATACTTGACAGCTTAACCATCAAAATTAGGCTAGATCGTTCATCGAAATACAACCTGAAAACCCGCATTACCTTGGAGTCCCACCATGGTTGTTGCTGCAAAGCAGAAGCACCACTCAACTCGTCTCGCCAAGTACAGTGTCGCGGCAGTCGCAGTTGCTGCCACCGGATTAACCACCGCAGACGTTGATGCCGCCATTGTTTCCAGCGGAAATCTGGGTAACGCTTTGTTATCCGTTAATAGCGTCGAAAGGTTCGTCAGCCTCAATGGTTTCGCCGAGGGAGCGTTGGTGTTTGGGGGATACACAAATGGTACCAACACCTCCAGCGTCGCATCGCCCCTGGGCGGCAATACCGACATCATGCTTCGCGGATTCGGTGCTTTTAATACGGCAGGCGGGGAAGCCAACATTCGGATTGATAATGGTGGTTTTGTTCCCTACTCGGAGGGGGGGCATGGTGACGAACTGGCGATTAATGTGGGTGCGGTCGGTAATACGTTCCCTTTTGCAGGCGTCACCTATTTGGCGTTTAGCAATAGAGTAGACCTGGTTGACAAGACGGGCCCTGACTACGGCAATTTTGACAATCCCCCGACATCGGGATTTGGAAGTGACGGAATTGTCTACTTCCAATTTACCAACAAATCGACGGGTCTGATGCATAACGGGTGGCTGGATATTACTATCTCGGATGGGGGTGGTGTTGGTAC
>JBPCVB010000760.1:0-5398 GCA_051010855.1 Pirellulaceae bacterium
GTCGAAACGTTGGCAACACCTGTAATGGCATAAGAGGTTGCAGTGGTCGGCCGGCAGGAATCCGGGCTCTGGCCAGCTACAACCAGAGCTTCAATCGGCCATCGAGCATGCCTGGCAGTTGGGCACGGACCAATCTTTCCGCTTGCCGCGGGCCGTAACGTGTGCTGAAGTGACCACAAATAACCAATTCGTTCTCGAACCGGTCGGCCCGCTTTACAAAATCGTCCAGGTGCATGTGGCCGTTGCGGTGAATCAGGTCCTGGCGGTGATCGGGCGCTGCAAAGGTCATTTCGGTGATCAGGATCTTAGCCTTGTACAGGTCCGGATTCTGATCGAGGCCGCGTGGAGCGGTGTCGCCCGTGTAGGCCACCAGAGGCAAACGGACTTCGCGGGTAACCTCTGTTCCGGATTCGCGCAGGTCCCGAATCTCGTCACCGGACAGCCCGTGGTATTCTTCCTTCAATTTGAAACGTCGGTCCCAAACGATGTAGCACACACTGGGGATCGTGTGATCGGTCTTGCCGACGGTCAGTACAAGTTCCCGGGACAATTCGATTTCGTCACCAGGGCTGACGCCGATGAAATTGCAAGGCAGGCGACCCCGGTCGAGTCGCGTAAAACCGTCCAGCATCATGCCAACGGAATCGACAGCCGTGTCGGGCAGGTAAACGTTCGGCGGCTCCATCTTCATCATGCGGCGACGGGCAAGATAGACGGGCAAGGCCGCGATGTGGTCCAAATGAGTGTGAGTAATCATCCAGTTGGGGGTGCCCATAAAATCCCAGGGGTGGGCCCCCAGATCAAAGCCGAGCTTGAGTTCCGGAATCCGCCAATAGGTTTGAACGGCCGCGCGCGAGTAGCCTTCGATAGTCAAACCGTCGTGGACGTGTCGGATAACTGGAGCGTTATCAAGCATTTGGCTCGCTCAGACTGGAACAATATCGGCGAAGTTTACCCGCTGGGCACGCCGTTGGGCAGGGTAATGAGCTGGCATTGCCGCTGCGTGACTTGCCTTGAAAGGCGACCGAACTTAATTTGAACGTCGTTAACCTGCCGCTGAACAAGAAACGAGTGATCATGAACCGTTCGCTATCTGCAACCGCTCACCTGCTACTGGTCGTTTTACTGTCTTGCGGGACGACGGCCGATGCCGCCAAAGGACAGGAATCGAAGACCGATCATCGCTTGCCCAACATCGTGCTGATCGTTGCCGATGACCTGGGGTATGGCGAGCTGGGATGTTTCGGTCAGCAATGGATTCAGACGCCCAATATTGATGAGATTGCGGCGGCGGGCATCAAGTTCACTCAATTCTATTCCGGTCAGGCGGTTTGTGCCCCGAGTCGCTGTTCGTTGATGACAGGCTATCACCAGGGGCACGCTTACATTCGGGGCAACGGCAACCCGCCCGAACGCGGTAAAGCACGACCCGGGCAAATGTACTTCCCCGGCCAGCATCCGATCCCGGATGAAACCGTCACATTGCCCGAGCTGCTCAAGGAACAAGGCTATGCCACGGCGGCCATTGGCAAATGGGGATTGGGTCATTTCGGCAGCAGCGGCGATCCAAACCGGCAGGGCATCGACCTGTTCTACGGGTTCAACTGCCAGGTCCACGCCCATAATCACTATCCACGTTTTTTGTGGCGTAACAATGAACGCGAAATCCTGGCCGGGAATGACCGGACGGTGCACGGTGAAACTTATTCACAGGACAAGTTCACAGAAGTTGCCCTGGAATTTATTGATGCCAACAAGGACCAGCCTTTCTTTCTGTATTTACCGTTTGCGATTCCACACCTCGGAATTCAGGTGCCTCCAGAGTCGCTGGCCGAGTTTCGTGGCGACATTCCCGAAGAAGAATACGAGCACAAGGGATACCTGCCACACCCCGAACCCCGCGCTGGCTATGCAGCCATGATCAGCCATATGGATCGCGATATTGGTTTGATCCTCGCCCGTCTGAAGGAGCATGGACTGTCAGACAACACGCTGGTTATTTTTACGTCTGACAACGGTCCGACGTATGACCGTCTGGGTGGCAGTGATTCCAACTTCTTTGATTCATCTGGTCCACTGCGTGGCCGAAAGGGCTCGTTGCTGGAGGGCGGCATCCGCGTACCGTTGGTAGCCATGTGGCCTGATCGTATAGCGCCCGGTCAGCAGTCCGATCACATCAGCGCCTTTTGGGATGTCTTGCCTACTATTTGCGAAGCCAGTCTGGTTGACTCACCGGACAATATTGACGGAATCAGCTTTCTCCCCACGATGACTGGTGGGGAGCAAAAGTCGCATGACCATCTGTATTGGGAATTTCCCGCATATAGCGGGCAACAAGCGGTTCGCTGGGGGAAGTGGAAAGCATATCGGCGGAACCTGAAGGAAAACCATGATGCCGAGTTTGAGCTGTATGACTTGTCCGTCGATGTCGGTGAGTCCAATAATGTTGCAAGCAGTCATCCGGAAGTGATCGCACAGATCGAAGAGATCTGTCGAACCGACCGCACACCATCCAGTCTGTTTCCAATGCCGGCGTTGGACGGCCGGTAGGGTGGCTTCAAGTGATGAGGAGAGGGGTTCGTCGCTGCCCCAACTACAGGACCCGAGACCCGTGACGTTACGACAAATCAGTTATCGATTTTGATGGGTCGAATTTGAACAACGACGTACAGCAATCGCATTCTGTGCTGATGCTTTCTTCAAACGTCATCCCAAGCTTTTTCAGAATGGCGATGGATCGCTCGTTGTCCGCTGACGCCATGGCGTAGAGAGGATCAATGCCCAGTTCCTGTCGGGCGTAATCAATCGTCAATTGTGCAGCCTCGGTGGCAATACCCTGACCCCGATACTCCGGCAACACGACGAAGCCAACATCAGGTTGTGGCAAGTAATCGCGTTGAGTCAGGCTGGTAATGCCAACGGGACTTTGCGACTCGCCCAGTTCGATGACGAACAAACCGATACCACGTTCGTTGAAAACGGCCAGCGGCCCGTTTTCCAGGAATTCACTGGCCGCTTCAAGGGATCGAATTTTTCGATCAAACGTGAATTCGATAAAGTCTGGATCGTTCAGGATCTCCAGAATGAATTCCGCATCACCGGATTCGACCGGACGAATGTTCAGACGATCGGAGGTCAACTTCATGTTGGTCACGCGGCATTGAGAGTTTTCTGGGCGACCTTCAGCATCGCCAGTCCGCGGTCTACACAGACTGCCACTTCCTCGATATATCCATCTGCTGCGGCCGACCAGGCACGATTGATCGCTCGTTCACCGGCCGCGAAATTGGTCATCACATCGGCAAATACTTCGAGTCCATGCTCCGCAGTAATGCTGTCCCGACCTTCAGCAAATTCCCGGAAATCATCATGCAGCGTTTCGTCGATGTAAGTAAGGATTTCCCGCGGCGAATACTCTCTCAGATTCTGGTGTAGTGTTTCGGTATTGTTAACCAGATCGCCCAAATGCGCCTTGATTTGTTTGAGGCTGGCTTCTGTTTTTTCGCTTTGCCCTGCCGATGCCTTCTTGCCAGACCGGATCAGGAAGATACCGCCGATACAAACGGCTGCAGACAGGCCGTACCACAGCCAGTTAATGGTCTTCCACGGGTTGCCGGTTTTGATATTTGCCGTTTTTTGTTCGCCGTTACGCGAGAAGATGATTGGTACCGTTTCGTCACCGATTGAACCCAGGGCCTTGGAAACGGCGTCTGCCGAAGATGTCGGCTTTTCAGCCAGGGAAACTACAACGTCACCTTGGCGCAGGCCGGCCTGCCAGGCTGCGGATTCTTCGTCGACCGACGACACAGTTGGTCCGGCTTCCTCGTTCGTGACATCGACCCCCAGCCGCGAATAGACCGCTGTACTGAACACAGTGGCCAACGAACCAGACAGGAAACCGGCCCACAGCAGGATTTGTCCAATTTTTGATTTCATGGTGTTCGGTGGTGATTTACTTTTCTAACAGAACCACGTCATGGCCGTTTGTCCCTGCTCGAGGAGGAAGGCCGTTGTTTCTTCTGGTGGACGGGTAAAGAAGACTTTCTTCAGCGCAATGCCCACGCCCATTAGCGCCTCGCCGACGATCAGACCGGCGGCAATTGGAATGCCCACCTCCTCCGCAAATCGATGACCGGCGTAGCGATTAATTACAATCCTCAGCAAACAACCGATGGTGTAGGTCAGCACAATGTCAAAGGGCATGTAGAATCCCAACGCGACCATCACACCGATCCCGCCAAGCCCACTGACAGCCAGTAACACACCAAGACCAGCTGCAGCCACGTACCGGTAAGTCGGTACGTTGCCGTCGACGATGGCCTCAATCACGCTGGCCAGAGCAGCGGCCTGCGGAGCCGGCATGTCCTCGCTGCCGATGCCGTACTGAATTTCACCCGTGGGCGGTGCCAGCTCGGTCTCGGCAGGCTTGTCCTTGTATTCCAGCAGGAACATCAGCGATATGACGATGATCGGACCCAGCCACGCTCCGACGAACTGGGCCATCTGTTGACGTTTCGGAATACTGCCCACCAGGTATCCGGACTTCAGGTCCAGCATCATGTCACTGGCCTGGGAAATTGCCAGGCAAATCGCGGCTCCTACGATCATCGAACTGACGATTGTCTGGGACTTGTCCATTCCCGACGCATTGGCGATGACAATCAAGATGGTGACGGCGATTAACGTCATTCCGGACAACGGCGACCAGTTGGTGCGTCCAATACACTCGGCCACAATGACACCCGCGATCCAGATCCACAGCGTTCCCAGCAGGGCCATGCCCAACGCCGTTCCAACGGTCATGCCCGGAGCCGATCGCCATGCCAGAAACACCAGCAAAGCTGCTCCCAGCACCACAGCAGACGCCAGCATTTTGATCGACATCTCGTCGTCCTGGGCGATTGCTTCTTTTTCGGATTCTCCGCCGGGGCGACGCATGGCTTTAATCGCACTGCGAATCAACGGAAACGCCATGATGATCCCGCCGAGTGCGGCGCCGATCAACATGCCAATGCCTGTAGGTTTGTAGATAGCTCCACGCATAGCGCTGGGCGACTCGACCAGGTTTTGAACATCAGCTCCGCCGTACATGGACAGCAGCGGCGACAGGAACCAGTAACAAATGAAGCCGCCAGCACCGAACCAGAACCCGCCCTTGCCGGACAAGAAGCCCACACCGATCGTCATCAACGAGACAAAGAAGACAATGTTGTAACGCTGAGGCATGCCCGCCCAGTCGCCTACATGCCATGCAACATGTTCCTGCGCTCCAAAATCTGAAACAAGCAGATAGACGATCGCTGAAACCGCCGCGGCACCAAACAGGTAAATCGACTTGCGAATCCCGGCACCAGGTGACTTGAGAATCGTGGCGACTGCGATGCCGCCTGGGTAGGGC
>JBPCVB010000761.1:0-3532 GCA_051010855.1 Pirellulaceae bacterium
TCGTGTGCTGATGGCGTTTTCCTTCGGGCCGTTTATCGGGTTTTGGAGTGCTTACGACGCGGTCATCCATCGACAAGCTCTGGTTGCGCCCGCCGGCGCACTCAGCACTTTGGCTCGGATTGAATTGCTGCGCACGATCGAGGCCACCGCCGTGTTTTGCACTCCAAGCTACGCACTACACATGGCCGAAGTCGCCGCTGACAACCAGACCAACCTCGCCGACAGCACTGTGGAAAAGATTGTAGTCGCTGGCGAGCCAGGTGGTTCGGTTCCGGAACTCCGCCAGCGCATCGAAGCCGCATGGAACGCCCGGGTTGTCGATCACGCCGGCGCCAGCGAAGTCGGCCCGTGGGGATTCGCTGACCCGAACGGTAACGGCATATACGTCAATGAGTCGGAGTTCATTGCCGAGTTTTTTTCACTGCAATCCGGTGAACCGGCTGGCGAAGGCGAACCGAGTGAACTGGTACTAACGGCGCTGGGCCGCGAAGGCAGCCCGGTCATTCGTTATCGTACCGGGGATCTGGTTAAACCGACGTGGAACGATCCCCAGGCATGCTCGTTTGTCTTGCTGGAAGGCGGCGTACTGGGCCGCGTCGACGACATGATGATTATTCGGGGCGTGAATATCTTTCCCTCATCGGTCGAGCAGATTCTGCGTAGTTTTCCCGAAATCATCGAGTACCGCATGACGGCATTCAAACAGGGAGAAATGGACGCCCTGAAAATCGACATCGAAGATCGGCTGGACAAACCCGACCGGGTGGCCAGGGAGCTGCAGTTGAAGCTCGGTCTGAAAATTGAAGTTGAATGCGTTCCTGCCGGATCGCTGCCAAGATTTGAACTAAAAGGACAACGCTTTATCGATCAGCGGTAAATGTTGTGCAATCGGTCATGTCCGTCCATCCTGTTGAACTGGAACGACTCAGCGATCGCCAGTTGGCGATCACCTGGAATGATGGCTTGCAACAACGCATCGCTTACCGGCGGTTGCGGGATAGTTGTCCCTGTGCCACTTGCCGCCAACCTGATCCGCCCGGACAAGGGCAGGACGCTGGCGGCTTGCGTGTCCTAAGCGCGGCGGAAACCCAACCACTGGACATTGTTGCCATGAGTCCCGTTGGCAACTATGCCTACAACATTCAATTCAGTGACGGACACAACACGGGCATCTTTACCTACGATCATCTTCGCTCCCTGGCAGCAGCGGAGTAGCACGGGTTGATCCGTACCGTAGTTGCTTCTGAATGGAATGCTTCAGATTTAGGGCAGGCAAATCGCGCGGATAGTGTTCCGTTAGCCCCACCAGAATTCGTACCGCGGCATCCAGCTGCCCAGCCTCATAAAACTCCAGCGCGTCCTCGTAGCGATGGATCATTTGCAGCGTCTCGGGCCCGTTGGCTTCCCACGGCTCGTACAGCGTGACCGGTTCACTGAATCCCCGTACGGTGACTCGGCCCAGTCTCCGTACAAGGTAGTCGTTTCGGATCTGTTCGGCAGTTTCCTCGGCCACCAGAATCGGACAGCCGACACTCCTTGTCAGCTTTTCAATGCGAGCTGCCAGATTCACCGAAGCACCGTGCGGGCCGTATTTGAACCGATGCCGGCTACCACAGTTCCCAACCTGAGCCAGTCCTGTGGTAATGCCAATTCCCGCATCGAGTTCGCACCCAACAATATGACTCCAGGTTTCATTGAATTCAGGCAGCGTTTGACGCATCTGATGACCGCAGTCGACAGCCAGCGATGCGTGATTTTCTACTTCCAGAGGAGCGTTCCAGAATGCCACCAGTCCGTCGCCAAAGTAGTCGACCACGGCGCCGTCGTGATTCAGCACCAGTTGAGTCCACGTGTCCATCAGATCGACGATCATCTGGTAGGTGATGCGTGGCGCAATGCGCTCACTGATAGCCGAAAACCCTCGCAAGTCCGCGTACATGGTTGTGACGACTTTTTCCCGACCTTCAAAAATCGCAGGATCTTCCTGAAGCTGACGAACAACTCGTTCGGGAAACGCCTGGCTGAGCAAGGCATTCTTTTCGGCGATTTCTGTTTCCTTGCGAATCCGTTCCAGCGTGGCCCCGACGGTTTGCGCCACCAGATGCACAAAGTGGGCTTCCAGCGGCCGGATTCCACGCCGTTGATTCGCGGCGGTATGACTACGCCATCCGTATAACACTCCGGTGACCTCGTCGTCATTATTTATGATCGGCGCAGCCACCACGGCGGATCGGCAACCGGTTCCAGGATCGTTGTCGAATCGCGTAGCGTCATGAAACAGCGTTTTCCGCTGTTGGATCACCCGATTGACGAGATCCGCCCGAAAATGAAATCCCTGACCGGGGTTCGATACCGAACTGGCCGCAATTCGTGGTTCAAACCCGTCCATCAACAACAGCATGCCGCCGTCCAGTCCGCCCGGCTGGAGGACCGTGTGAGTCGCGTCGCGAAAGAACGCCGATTGCCCTCCGGACGTTCTCTGCAAATCCGTCAAACTATGAAACCAGGCAGACAACGTTTCAACGCCCGGCGGCCTGGCCCCAACGGGTACCAGCGAACCGGTGCTCCAATCCACCACCGGATCAAGTGGAACGAGAAACTCGTCAATCGGTGCTGGTTCACCTTGCAATGAGAATGCAACGTGTGAATCACCGCAGAACAGTTGCGCAGGAATGTCTATTTCGATTTGATCAGTTTCGCCAATAGCGCGGCCGTCGGGCCAACGCCATGGCAAACCGCAATTCTTCAGCATAATGCGGTTCGTGCCGAGACGGCAAAGCAGGCTACTGGCGTCGGCCGCCTCATCCGCCGGAACCACGACCAGATCTTCATCTCCTGTGCCGTGGCCAACGCGCACTTTTGATTCGCTGACCGACCATTGTCGGTGCATGCGGGAATCGTAAACGGTGATCGTCAACATGGGATCGGAGCAGGCAAAACGGGCGAAGCGGGCGGAATGACCCACAAAAACCTACGTTTCTCTGCCGACGACATGACAAAATCGCGCCAGTTTTTGGTGCACTAAAGCCATCCGTCACTCCCGACGATGACTGCGATGTGAACCGTTATGTGGCCGCCGGGTCCCGGGCGATTTAGTTGTAACGGTTGTGTCGATTGCGATTGCCGTCGAGCAATCGACTTGCCCGCATCGTTTACCTGCCAATTACGTTCCAGCCGACAGCCATGGATCAAACACTCATGCTATTGGGTCTCGCCCTGATTGCCGGCGGCTTGTTGCAATTCGGGCTGTGGACTGGCCGCGGTGTGCGGTTACGGCGTATGGATCACACCAGGTTCAAAACCGAATTGGAATTGTTGCATGCCGAGTTGTACAAGTTACGCAGCACGCGAGACGAAGATTCGGCTCCGGCAATTGATGAGTCCACCCAAACGATCGCTACCCAAAACACGAAAACGTGGACGGACTTTCGCCCGTTTCACGTGGCGAGATTGCAAAAAGAAACAGCCAATTGCACTTCCGTTTACCTCGTGCCCGCCGACGGCCGGCCTATTCAGGATTACCGGCCTGGTC
>JBPCVB010000762.1:0-5358 GCA_051010855.1 Pirellulaceae bacterium
TGCAGAATCGACTTGACGCCAGGCGATTTGCGCTTCTGCCACAACATCGAAAACGGTTTGGTCGATTTCGTGCCGTACCTGGCGGAGCAACAATTGTTGACGCGAGTTGCGGGCTTTGGCGGCGCGACGTCCGTAGGGCAGGGCAAACTCCAGTCCCACGGCGTATCCAGGCGTCGAGTTGCGAAATTGGTCAACCCACGCAGCGGTAATCTCTGATTCTCCACGCAATGCTGCCACATAGGTATCGAAAATCAGGTTCAGCTCGGGCAGTAACTCATTCTCGCTGATATCCTGCTGGACTGCAGCAATTTTGGCCCGCTTGATCGCTTGTTGAACCTCGGGCCGCATTTGCATTGCTTCCTGAATCACAAACTCGAGTTCGCTGTTCATGCGGAACAGCCCCGGAGATTCCATGGGAATGAGCTCGGATGCCATGGCATGAAATGTTTCCTGACTGCCAATCAAGCGACGAATGTTGGTTTCAGCATTTCGCACATCGCGTTGGGCATTGGCCAGCTCCGTCAAACGCGACTGGACAGCAGCACGTGCTCGGGCAATCTGGCTGGGCAGTGAGTCCAGCTCGCTGCGGCCCTCCAGCTTTTGCAAAACGACCTGGCCACGTTCCACGTTGTATTGCTTCTGCAGCAGGACGGCGCGGTTGTAGTACAAGGTCCAGTAGGCTTCGACGATCTTCGTCAATTCACTCTGCAAATCAGCTGCAAACTGATCCCAGGCCACTCCATGGCCGATCTGTGCGATCATGATTTGACTGCGATTAAAACACTTGCCACCACCCCGCAACAATGGCTGCGAAAAATTCAGCGACAACGTAGCCGTGCCCTGATCCTGCGGGTTGAAAAATCGACTGTTGCTGTTCTGGAATCCCAGCGTTTGTTGCAGTTCAATTTCACCACCGGTGTGCAGCTTGCGGCGAATTCCGGCATCGGAGCCCCAGATATGATCCTTGAGAAAGGGAATTCCCGGACCAGTTGTCAGGTCATTTCCCACCGGATCGACACGATCATCAAATTGCGAACGCAAAAACAGGTACGGATCGAATTCAGCGTTGGCTACCGATATCTCCGTTTCCTCAATCAACGGAGTCTGGCTGATCGCAAGAATTCTCGGTGAGTTTTGCAGAGCCAGTTGCACCATCGCATCAGCACCGATTGCCTCGGTTGGTCGGTCACCAAGCGGTTGCAACACCAACGGATGCCACCACATTTTTGGGCTTGCCATGTCGACTTCAAGCGGGCCTGCAACTGCCTGTTCATTCGTCGCCGCAACAGGAGCTTCCTCAACCTGAAACGGCATCGATTCGTCCGGTTCGCTACTAAACGCCAGAGGCTGTGAGTAGACGCCCAGGCCAGTCGAATCAGCTTCCTCCGAAATCGGTCCACTAACCGTAAGGTCGATCTCTGGTTGTTCGGCGACGCGTTCTGCTTCAATGATCACAGGGTCGGGAGCCGCAGCCGCGTTATTTCCCATCCAATCGGACTGGTAAATCTCCTCGAAAGCCCGGCGCAGGTCTTCATCGCCGCCAGTATCGGATTGCTGGGCCCAGGAGGCCGACGGCATCGCGACAGCGAGGAATACGAGGACGTTAAACGCGAGTGATCTCATTTCGGCGAATTCATACCATCAAACACAAACATCCGCTTGCGGGTTCCGAGCGGTTATTTCGTATCTTCGTTCAAATCACCGTGCATCGATTATCGTGATTGCAACCTTTATTTCATTTCTCTGGACCGCAAGCGTTGCGACCGCGACAGTCGTCAAAGGTTACCTTTCCAATCTTGTCTGCCAGCATCATGTTTGCTGCCATCCAGTCAATTTCGGTCGTTTTTGTGGACCTGACCTGTGGGCGACCTATCTATGTATTGATTGGTCTCAACGTATGCGCGGGCCAACACCTTTCACCGCTGTCGGATGCTCCCACGATGATCAAAACGTCCTGTCGCCTCGCCATCACGCTCGGCTTGATTGCCGCCAGTGTTATCTGGATTGCGCATGGCCTGGACATGGTTCCGGACAGCGAAGAAGAGCGTATTGGCAGTCGACTGCGTTTGTGCGAGTCACTGGCTGTAACCACAACGTGGTTTGCGCAGAGAAATCAGACGCGTGGGCTGGACGACATCATAGAGCAGATTGGCAAACGCAGTCCGGAAGTCCGGTCGATTGCCATTGTGAAACAGAGTCGCACGATTGCGAGTTTTGGCCCACACGAAGCCTGTTGGAAGCCGGCCTCTGACGGTCAAAGCAGCCCGGAATCGATGGCCGTAGGCATTCTTGCCAACGAGAGTGAATGGGGCGAAGTCCAGGTTCAGTTCTGGCCGCTTTCAGGGAGCACCTTTTTTGGATCGCATGGCACGTTGGCGTTGATCATCTTTTGTGGGGCAACGTTTGCCTTGCTGGGCTGGTTGTTTCTTGCCCGTTCGCTGAAATACCTGAATCCATCGCGTGTGGTTCCTTCACGCGTGCGAAACGCACTTGATGCCATGGTCGAAGGTCTTGTCTTGCAGGATGTGGAGGGCCAGATTGTGATGGTCAACGAATCCTTCGCCAAAATTGTTGACCAGCCCGTCGATCAATTGCTCGGCGAAACACCGGACCGTTTTGGCTGGGAATCGCTGGACGCGTCTGACCAGGAGAACGAAATGCGACCTTGGCAAGCGGCATTGAACCAGGGGGTTGCCCAGCGGGGGCACATGCTGGGTCTGCCGGAAGGCAAGGGAAAGCATCGCAAGTTCATCGTCAATTCAACTCCAATCCTTGAGGAAAGTGGCAAATGTCGCGGTGCCCTGACCAGCTTTGACGACGTAACGGCTCTGGAAGACAAACGGGCTGAACTCAGCCGCATGTTGCAAATTCTCAAGTCATCGCGGGATGAAATTCGGCGTCAAAACGAGCATCTGCATTATCTGGCATCGCGAGACTCGTTGACCGGTTGCCTGAATCGTCGTTCCTTTTTTGGCCAGCTTGAAGAGCGCTGGGCATCTGCCCAGGGCCAGGATCTGGCAGTCATCATGATGGACATCGACCATTTCAAATCAATCAATGACAACTTTGGCCACTCGACTGGCGACGAAGTTATCAAAAGGGTGGCGCAGGTCATTCGGGACGTTGTCGGCGACCAGGGGATCACGGGACGTTACGGCGGTGAGGAATTCTGTGCCATGGTGCCGGGCTGCGATGGCGAAACGGCGCGGGAGATCGCAGAAGATATTCGCGAGGCAATCAGTTCAGAGCCGATCCAGAATGTCGATGTGACCATGAGCCTTGGTGTTTCGGCCCGCGAGTATCTGGCTATGGATCCGCAACACATAGTTGAACAGGCAGATCAGAGTCTTTACGCCGCCAAGAATGGCGGGCGTAATCGGGTCGTTACCTGGCATCACATTACCACCGGCGAATTCTCAAGTGGCGACGCGCCCATCGATCAGTCATATGGCGATTCCGCCGGCTTTATTTCGCCGGTGGAACACCAGGCGATTGTCGCCGCGCTGTTTTCCAGCCTGTTCTACCGGGATCAGCGTACCGCTTTGCACAGCGCAAGGGTCGCCAGTGTGGCGGCTGCCGTTGGTCGTCACGTGCTGGATGAGCCAGTTGTCAACGTGTTAAAGGTGGCGGCTCTGTTGCATGACATCGGCAAAATTGGCATTCCCGATTCCGTACTGCACAAACCCCATCGGCTGGCTGATCACGAGCGTGTGATGATGGAGCGACGCGACAACATCGCCGTGGCAATTTGCAAATCTGCCCAGGTTTCACCTGATGTTGCACAGGTGATCGAAAATTACGACGTGCATTTTCGTAATGGCAGTGGACTGGCGGATCTCAATTTGCATCAACCTCGTATCGCCACAGCATGCCGGATTCTGCACATTTGTGACGCTTTCGACTCGATGATCAACGAAACCGAGTACCGCAAGGCCAAGTCGCTAGGTGATGCCTTGCTGGAACTGCAGAATTGCGCACCCGAACAATTCGATCCCGAATTGGTCGACAAACTGTTGTACGTTGTGGGCAACGAACCGGATTGCCTGATGCCCGTTGATGTACCGGGCGCATGTGTTGATGACAACGCCGACAGCGACACCATTAACATCGTGGCCGCAGCCCAGGCCGGGGATCTGGAACCATTGCGTTTGATGATGCGGCGGCTCAAGCGTGAAGCGTTGAGTGAAAACGGTGAAATTCAGGACACGATCACGCAGCTTGAAGATTCGTTGAACAAGAACGACGAAGAGCTGCAGACGCTATTCGAGACGACCCGCCAGCTGCTGGAAATCTGCCGCGAGAATCGAGAGCGCGAAACCCTGACCGACGAGTACGAGCTGTTTCCCGACTGGGGTACCAGTAACGGTTCCAGCCCGAATAACCCCTAAAGCCTCTTCATTTGTTGCGTTGTCAGCCGCGTGATCGGTCCCACATTTGGGTTGCGCCTCTGCAAAAAAAGCTAGGGTTTCCTGTACCCGTGTAGCCCGAGGTACGCGAATCGCTCCATGACCCGCTGGCGACCGCCATGAATTCAAACACATTTGATCTTGTATGCCGCACGTTGAGAAAACTCTCCCGTTTGGTCAACTCGTGCCCGGTTGAAGAACGAACACGCCGTACGGCTGCCCATTCGCTGCAAGCAGGCCCACCAGCGACCAGCCAGGTCAATCTCGTCGCACTGGAAGACCGTGTTCTGTACGACGCAGCGCCTCTGGACATCAACTTCCAGGATGTTGCAGTTCAGGATGCTGATCCTTTTCAGATGCCGCTGGAAGTTTCCGAAGCGGTCGACTGGGCGGAAGTGACCGCAGCTACCAGTGATTCCGGACCGGGAACGGCCGAATCGGTTCTCGAAAGGTCGCTGCAGACGATCGATTATGCGGAACAACTCCTGAACGACGAACTGCAGAACGACTCGTCAACAGGCACGCAATTGGTTGTCATCGATATGTCTGTGGACGATGTCGAAGCCTTGCTGGAAGACATCGCGTCCAATCAGGCGGGTACGGTCGAGTATCTGTATGTCGATGCCGGTCAGAATGGATTTCAGCTTGTCGCAGACAAACTTGATGAACTCGGTCAGGTATCGGCCATTCACATCCTGTCGCACGGCGATGAAGGTCTGCTGCACCTGGGTGAAGCCGCATTGAGTGTGGAGACCGCGAGTGAGTTTGCCGACGAATTCGCGGCCTGGCAGGACAACCTGTCAGCCGACGGCGATGTTCTGATTTACGGGTGTGAACTCGCGGCCAGCGACGATGGCCAGCAACTGCTCCAGATGATTGCTGCCTGGACGGGCGCTGACGTCGCGGCCAGCACAGATGTTACCGGTCACGCCAGTCAGGGCGGGGACTGGGT
>JBPCVB010000763.1:0-3067 GCA_051010855.1 Pirellulaceae bacterium
CCGTCAGGAAACAACTTCCGGATCCATCACCATCGACTGTCGGGTCACCACGATCACCGGCACCTGCAGGCACTCCGCGTTCCCATTGTCCATCGCTGGCATCACCGCTAACCGACCAGCCCAGGTCCGATTCCATGTCGTCCAGGTATATGATCTCGAACGAATCGGCGCTCATGGCTGTGTAGAAATCCAACGGAGCGTTCGGCGGGTTGCAGACCACGGTTCCGTCGGTGGCCTGGGCACTGACGTAAAACGTGACATCGGATCCACATTCGGAAGCCGGAAAATCGGCTTCATAGATTCCGGATGACAGCTCATTCATGGGCCATGTTTCAAATCCATTTCCGGTTCCCAGATCCACGTGCAGTACGCCCGTGCCGGATTGTGCAGTGCCGTAGAAGCCATCGACCTGCACTGTGAATTCCACATCACCGTCCGGATGCACCAGATCCGGAACACCTTGTGGAAGACTGACAGAGATGGGACTCAACTTCACCAGGAACATGCCGTTTTGACGGTCGTTAATCAGGACGGTACCGCTGTCGTAATACGGATAGACTGACCATGTCCCGTTGAAGTTGACTCCTGTGTCCGTGTTGTACGAATCAAAGAAAGCGATCTCGGTCAGTTCGGCGGGGTTGGCGCCAATTTCAAGTACTCGCAACCCTGAAGAGTAATTGCCGCAATACATCAGGTTTCCCTTGACGTACAGGTTGTGATCGATCGAGTTGGTTTGGCCCGAGTAATATCCCATGTACACCGGGTTATCGAGGTCGGTGCAGTCGAAGATATGAGTTCGTGTGGGGCCACCCTGGCTCGACTCGTCCAGTTCATCACCCATGTAGAAAAATCGGTGATCGTCCGACAGCCATCCCTGGTGCGTATAGCCGGTTGCAGAATACGGATTGCGGGAAACCAGGGTCATGTTGCCCTTGTTGGTGACGTCCACGATCGTCACGGTGTCTTCGTTGGAGGCAAAGGCAATTTCAGCGGACTCGTAGTCGCGGTCAGGGCCCTGATACGAAACGACCTGCACGTCATGCGTATAGCCATCGCCGCTGTAGACTCCGGCGTGAACCGGTGCGGCCGGATCGCTGATGTCAACGACCTGCAATCCGCCAGCTGCATCCGGATGATCCGAGCCCACGATATAGGCAAAGCCGGTGTCTTCGTTGATTGCGATGTTGTGCGCGCTGTTTGTACCGCCGTCGTACCAGGCGGTATTGGAAAACGTAACCGGATTGTTGCGGTCTGCCTTGCGTAACTGGGTCAGGTCAAACACCTGCATGCCGTGGTTGCCATTGCCGTCTGACACAATGAACACGTGGTTTTCGTAGACCTTCATGTCACGCCAGGCGGCATTGCCGGTCTGTGTCATCAGTTTGCCCAGGTATTTTGGGTCAGTGGGGTCGCTGATATCGATAAACGAAGTGCCATTGGTTAATCCGCAAATCGCGTATTCGGTACCGTTCTCCGGGTCGGTCCAGCCCCAGCAGTCGCTACCCAGCACGTTGGCCTGCCCGCCACCAATTTCGTCCAGCGGCAACCGACTCAGCAACTCCATGTTCAGTCGTTCCCATGGTCCGTCGCCGCCAATGCCGGGAGGCGTCGAGTTGCCGATACTCTTGGGATTGTTCTTGTCATCGTGCGGGGCGAACGCCAGGGCAAACGGCAACAACAGGCACAAACACAGACAGAAACTTCGGTGGCGATTCATGGATAACACCCCGGAAGAGAACAGCGAGAAGAGATCCCCCAAATGAGCCTGTCAGTTTAGCCGGTGGGCCAAAAAACACCAGTGGAAAAGCTGCCTCGAATGCCGTGGCAAGGCACCCGTCGCTGTGAAAGTTTACTGTCCTGCATGCGAGATTTTGCAGCCGGATCTAGTAATTCACGTTGACCCCAACGGTCAACGCATGAGCATCGGTGCGATTGGTGATGGACGACCCGGGGATGGCGCCGATGCCCGGCGCGACAAATGGTCCTGTCGAATTCCATTCGGGGAAATAGGCGTAAGCAATATTGAACGCGGCACAACAATTCAGCCGCCAGGTACCACCCACCGAAAACCCGTGACCGTATCCCAGATCGGAACCCACATTGAAAAACGTGGCATCGTCTTCAACAACACCATCGGAGTACATGTAACCGAAGGAGCCGATCAACTGCTCGGTCAATCGCAGCCGCGCGCCAAAATGACCCGAGAAAACACTTCTCCATCCCAGACCGGCAACGGAAAAGTCCTGCTGGAATTCGGCCGGATCACCCCAGCCGTCGGTGTTCTCGTAATCGGTGTAACGAACGTCAGCCGTCACCAGGACATGGGGGCTGGCGCGGTAGCCGAGTCCAAAAATCGCCTGCAAAGGCAGATCGACATCAATCGTGTCAACACGTGGCAAACCGGCTGCGTCCTCGCTGCGGTAACGTAGTGATTCGATCCATGCAGGCGTTTTTAGATTGGCTCCGAAACTCCAGCAGCAATCCGGTACGTAGTACAAACCGAACTGGGCTCCACCGCCAAAATGATATCGCGTGCCATTGCCGCGCGGATAAAGCCCATTGGCATTGGGTGAAACAAAGGCGTTTTCATCGATGCTCAGTTTTGAAATCGTCAGTGTAGGTCCGGCCGCAAACACCAGCTTGTCCGATAGTTGCCACGAAACGGAAACGGGAACCTGAAAATACATCACATCCCCCTGGACCTTGCCCAGCCCAATGCCGCCCAGTGCAGGAGATGGTGTGAGGATCGGGTTCGTGGGATCAGCCGGCATGTTAACCGAGTAGCCACCAACAGAAAGCAAGCCTACGCCAAACTTCATGTACGGGTTCTTGAGTTGATGAACCCAGGCCACATTGGGAATCGGGATAACGCCGTTCTCATCGGCAGTGACACCACTGCCAACCCCGGGAAACGACGACTCAACAATGTAATGAGCCATCAACGCCTCGAATCCAAACGCCAGTTCATTCTTGAGGCCACCAATCGTAGCCGGATTCCACGCCATCGAACCAATCGCCTCGACCGCTGCTCCGGCTGTCGCTCCGGACATGGCCCGGTTAACGGGAC
>JBPCVB010000764.1:0-10792 GCA_051010855.1 Pirellulaceae bacterium
ATCCTGAAGCGACCGTCACCCTGGCCGGGGAGCCTGTCAAACTGCGAAATGACGGCACGTTTGAAGTGCGCATGTCGCTGCCTGATCGACGTCAGGTTCTGCCGGTAGTCGCCTGCAGCCGCGATGGCACCGAACAACGCACGACCGTGGTCGCGATCGAGCGGAATACCAAGGTGATGGAACCGATCACCAGGGAACTGGAAGATACCTAAACGAGAAAACGATCATCGCGTTCGTTCCCTTGCTCGCATGCTTCAGGCAACGCAACTGCGGCAACGCAGTTTGCAGGCCGTGCAGGCAAATTGTCTTCCCCAGCGGATGCGTATCTGTGCGTACCCTGAACTGCCTGGCCGACGTCGTTCTCGCTGCAACGACGATCTAAATTTGACATTGTCAAAAAACGTTTTAACATCGACCTAACGTGTCTCTTCCTTGTGATCTATTCACAGTGTGAACTATTCACAACGACGACCGCGGTGCAAATCGCTTCGCTGGTTGCAAGTAACGGAACAAAATCATTGGGGGCTGAATGTTGCTGCATCAGATGCTGGTTAAATATCGCCACGACTTGCATGAGTCGGCGCGGCGATTCAAACAGGGTTCGGTCAACCCGCGGTACGATACTTCCGATATCGTGCAGGAGGGCATGGTTCAGATCTGGACCGAGATGCAGCATACCGGACTGGAACAGTTCCAGGCCAACCAGACGTTTCTGACCCGCGTCAGCCAGGGCAAGGCGTGTAACCTGCACCGTTATCACACGGCACAGCGCCGTTCGTTGCAACAGGAGTCCCGAATCACGGCAGAGCCAGCCTGCGATCGCGCTGATCCGCAACGGATCGCGGAGAGCCAGGAGAATCTGCTGCGCTTGCTGGACGCGGTTTCCGGTCTGGCCCCGGAACTCAAATCGGTTTTTTGTCGCCGGGTTTTTGATCGTGTAACCTGGCGGGAAATTGCCGAAGAATTCAATCTTTCGGTTGATGTTGTGCGGCGTCGGTATGACAGCGCGAAATCGTTGTTGCGGCGTCGCCTGCAAAACGAGACGACGGACCTTGAATCCGTTGCTTGAGATTCTGAAGCCAATCCGAGCCGGACATTCGCCGCCATCCGGTTCGCAGCGTGGGGGTGATATTTGAAGGACGAGCGAAACGACGAACGGTCACCAGAATCTGTTGACGGCGAATACGTCGAGTTGCCATCGGACGCGGGCGACGCGTCGGTCACTTTCGACGAAGTGCTGGAAAAGTACTTTGATCTGTCATTGGAAAAGCCGATCGTAGTCGGCAAATTCGAGACATGCGGATGGACGCAACAGGGCGGCCAATCCACGGTCTTCAAGGCCTTTGATCCGGACTTGCAAAGGTTTGTGGCCATCAAGCTGTATCACGCAGCCCTTAGTGAAAAACAACGCCAGCGAGTTCTGGACGAAGGCCGGGCGTTAGCCAGCATCGACAGCCCCTGGGTCGCGCGTTGTCACAGTGTCGATACGATTGTCGATGCTCCCTTTCTGGTACTGGAATGGGTCGAAGGACAGACGCTGGACGAATATTTGCGCCATCACCCGGTTGAATGGAATGCCCAGCGCGAGTTGTTCAGCAAGATTGCTCGTGGCGTTGATGCTTTGCATGAGCAAAAGCTGATCCATCGCGACCTGAAGCCATCCAATATTCTGGTTACCGCATCGGGTGACACCAAAATCGTCGAACTCGGACTGGTTTGACATGTCGAACACAGATCCGCCGACGCGGCCGGCACGTTTTCCTACATGGCGCCGGAAGTCGCCCGCGAACAAACAGAGCGTATTGGAGTTCCCACTGATATCTTTGGTCTGGGCGCTGTGTTGTATTTTATGCTCACCGGTGACGCCCTTTATGAAAGTGAGTCCAAATCGGGTACTCGCCTACGCGCCAAACAGCACGACATCGTTGATCCTCGCGAACTGCAGTCCGGGATCCCGGACGATTTGCACAAGGTTTGCCAGACATGTTTGAGCGAAAAGCCAGACTCGCGGTATCAAGACGTTGACCAGTTGTTGCAGGATATCCGGCTGGAACGTCGCAACTGGGGGATTGAAGTTCTCGGGATAGCTGCGCTGATATTCGCCGTCGTCTGCAGCGGCATGTTATGGCTGGCTAACAAGCAACCGCACGCTGCTCCGGAGATAGCTGCAAATCGTGACGCGGACTCGAACCCCACGGTTACCTTAGGTCCTCCGTCCGACGATCCAGCGCCCAAGGCGTATGTGACTGCGCCTCCCGGTGCCTCCACAGCGGACGCTGATGTCATTATTCTCACTCCGTGGCGCGAGGCCGTGATGCTTTCGTCCGACGGAAAGCTGGAGCAGGCAATCGAAGTTTCGGCCGCAGCGTTTGAGCAAAAGGTCAGAGACAAAACCGGTGACCGTGAGATGCGTCAATTGGCCGAGCTGGCTGTCTTGTTGGCCCTGCAACAGGGAGATGTCGGGGCGGCAGTTGGATTTCAGCAGGAACTGGCTGCTTTGGAACGGATTTTCGCAGAAGAAAGCGGCTATGAAGGTCGGGCCGTCGAAGCAGAGGTCAAACTCGAACATCTGGAACAGTTGCGTGGCCTCGAAGAATCCCGTATGGAACAGGTTCGGTCAGGCACTGCAAGTCTGGTCCGCTCCTACTACCTCTATGCCATTGCTAAAGACCCGAAGACGGCTGATGTCGCGGCCGGTGCCGCGCACGACAGGTTTATTGAAGCCGTTGGAAACAGCCACGCGTTGTCGGTTGAATCAATGGAACAGCTGACGCTGCTCGTGTTTGCCTCGGAAGATTCCGAACAGCTCGGTGATTGCATGGTTGGCCTGGAGCAGGCAGTGCTGGCGGTATATGGCGAGAAAAGTGCAAAATACTGCAACCTGCTGGACAGGCAGATCATGGTGCAAAGGTATCGCAACAATCCTGCGGGAGCCATGGCTACTGCCCAACGCGCAATTGCAATCGGCAAGGAGGTGTTGGGCCCTGATGATGAGACGGTGTTGATGTTGCAATTGATGCCAGGGCAAATCATAGCGCAAGTGGCGCATTATACGATGGCCTATGCGTCATTGTCTCAGGCGCTGGATCGGCTGCCTGCGGAATTTACGGACGAACGAGTCGCTATTGCATTGATCACGCATTGTGAAGTCTGTATTGAGCTGGAAAAGTTTGATGAATTTCAGACTCGGCTCGATCAAGCGAGGAAGGTGCTTGCGGCGTTAGGGACGCACAGACCGTCCGTTCAGCTCACGCTGTCCCGGGCCATGACGATGGAATCCCAATTTGAACTGGCTCTTGGGAATTTTGAAAAGTCTGATGAGCGGTTTACCCAGGCGATGAATATGGTTCCATGAATGACTCGCGGGACACCCAGTCATGCCGAATTCTATCGGGTTTATTGCACCGCGTTGGTCGATCATGCAAAACATGAAGAAACTTCGCCAGAAGAAGCGCAGTTGCTGTATCGGCGCGCTGAAACCAGGCTCAGTGAAGCTTTTGCCATGTTGAAATCATCGATCGACAATGATTCACAGATGTTTCTGCAACGCGTGGCCCAGTTACAAAGGGCTTTGGGCGATTGCAAGTTTGGACAGGAGCAATACGAAAAGGCGCATGCGGAATATTTTCGCGGAATCGAATATCTGTCGAAACTGGATCCGCCAGACCGATTCTGGACAGCCGAGTTCTATTTTCGTTGTGCCTGGAGCAATGAAATGATGGAGCGGTATTCTGAAGCGCGAGACGAATTGATCGAAGCCATTGCGCTAGTTGACTACGCTCTCGAAAACGGTCCCATGCCTCAGGGTAAGAGTGAGTTCGAGAGGGCCCGTGATTCGCTAGTCGATCAGTTGCATTTGATGAACTGGCACATTGTCCGCCCCTACCTTATCAACGCCTGGCCGGTGGTCGCGCGACCAATTCAGCAAATTCCCTTCCTGCGAGTATTAGTTCCCGCCATCGGCGATCAAAAAATAGCAAGGAACGACAATTAGTGCGGTCGATGCGTAACCGTATTACAGGCTCACAAGCCTCATTAATCGTGCAAGTCATGGTGCATCTAGCGACGAATTTGCTCGTGCGGAGCGGAAATTGGTTCAAGGGCGATGAATAAGTTGTTTGCGAGCCCGGCATACGGTCCGCGAACGTCTCGATTAGCGGCTCCGTAGAAAGAATTGCTACACGGCGATATATTTTGCTGCATGTTGTTGTCGGCAAAAAACTTGCGGAAGTATTTCTCGGCCGAGCCGGTGCTGGACGGGGCGTCGCTGGAAATCCGCAAGGGCCAGCATATCGGTTTGGTCGGGCCCAACGGTTGTGGCAAGACAACCTTGCTTAACATCCTCGTCGGCGAACTCTCGCCGGACGGTGGCGATGTAGCGATCGCCCCGGGAGCCCGCATCGGTTTTCTGCGTCAGCAGGTCGAATTCGATCTGCAGCAAACCGTGTGGCAAATGGCCGAGACCGCGTTAGCGCCGCTGATACAACTTGCCGACAAGGCCCATCAGCTGGCCGACCGTATGGCCGAGGCTTCCACAGCTGAGCAGAAAACGCTCGCCCGGCAATATGACTTCCTGCACAGTGAACTGGAACAACGCGGCGGCTACCAAATCGACCACAAGATTCGCCGCGTGCTGAGTGGACTCGGGTTTGGAACCGACTATGAACAGCGACCTATCGGACAACTGAGCGGCGGCCAGCAAAATCGCCTGATGCTGGCCCGGCTGTTGCTGGAAGAACCGGACCTGATGTTGTTGGACGAACCCTCCAACCACCTGGACATCGAATCGACGACCTGGCTGGAACAGTTCCTCGCTGAATCGCGGCAGGCTTTCTTGCTGGTCAGTCACGATCGCTATTTTCTGGATCGAGTGACCGACATCACGCTGGAACTAATCAACGGCGAGATCGATTCGTTTCCCGGCAACTATACAAAATACAAGGAGCTGAAGTCCGAACGCCTGGAAGTCCAGCGGCGCACGTACGAGCGACAACAAGAGGAGAAGGAGAAACTAAAGGACTTTATTCGCCGTCACCACCATGGCCAGAAGCACGCGCAAGCGGAGGATCGCCGACGGAAACTGGAGCGACTGGAACAAAATGAACAGGCACCGGTCCCCCGCGAAATCCCGATTCCCAAAATGAAATTTCACGACGTCGACCGGTGTGGTGACGTGGTCCTGCGAGTGGAAAATCTCGCCAAGTCGTTTGACGAACTCTTGTTCAGCCGGGCAACTTTTCAGATTGAACGGGGTCAGCGTTGGGGTCTGCTGGGTGCCAATGGCAGTGGCAAGACCACGTTGCTGCGTTGTCTGCTTGATCAGCTTCCTGCTGATGAGGGAACGGTGAAACTTGGCACTGGTGTGGAAGTTGGCTACTTCGATCAACATTTGCAGTGCGTCGATAGTGAGTCGATTAGCGCCGAAGCGATTCGACCACGCGACGAAACCACCGCGGAATTGCGAATGGACGAATTGGCACGCCGGGACTTGCTGGCCCGCTTTGGCATTGTCGGTGACACGGCATTACAAAAAGTGCATAGTCTCAGTGGCGGGCAACGCAATCGTGTGGCGCTGGCCAATCTGGCGGCCCAGCGTTCGAACTTCCTGATCCTCGACGAACCGACCAACCATCTCGACTTGTGGGCCCGCGAAGCCCTTGAACATGCACTAAACCAGTTCGCCGGAACCGTATTACTGGTCAGTCACGACCGGTACTTCCTGAATCGTGTGTGCACACATCTACTGGTGCTGGAGAACCGCATCACGCGTGTGATCGAAGGAAATTACGACACGTATCGCATGTTGTTGGCCGGCGATAACGGGGATCGCGAGACGGACGATTCAGCAGGGCAGGGGACCGTCAGGAAAAAACGCAAGCCGCGTTCACAAAACAGTGAAGCGGCCAAACGCAAACGGCGCTTTCCCTATCGCAAGGTCCCGGAGATCGAGGCAGACATTGCAGCCTGCGAAGCGAAAATCGAGGAACTTCATTTTCGACTCGCCGACCCTGCCATCCATCGCGATGCCGATGCGGTGATCGCTGCCAAAAGTGAACTTGCCGATCAAAGCGAGCAACTGCAGCAATTGTACGAGCACTGGGAAGAAGCGTCGGAGCTGAACTAAATGGTTTGATTGATGTTTGTATATTGCCGGCGCGGACAGAGTCGGTCCCTGCGGAAGACTGCCTCCGTGCCGTCCGCGCCCCGTGCCGTCCGCGTCGTACTGCCGCCAATTCGCGGCATATTCTGCGGCTCGGATGCAGCCTCGCCCTCCCGGTTTTGCTTTGAAGACAATGCCGGACGGTTTGGTTCCGGGATGCGACCCCGTTCTTCTCAGGGGCCAGCGGTTGCTCGATAATACATCTCGCACTTGATATCAGCCGCTAACATTAATTCAGCCTGGAAGACCCATGCCCCGCTTGATCTATAGCCTGTTGTTTGCTGTTTGTCTGACTCTGGCCAGTCTGCTGGTTGTGCCGATCTGCCATGCGGATGAAGGCATGTACCCGGTCAGCGAGATTGCGGCTCTGGAATTAATGTCACGGGGTTTGGAGATTTCACCGTCTGACATTTTTGACCCCGACGACGTATGCCTGATCGACGGCATTTGCAAGGTCAACGGTTGCACAGGCTCTTTTGTTTCACCGCAGGGTCTGATCATTACCAATCACCACTGCGCGTATCGGGCAATCCAGACGGCCAGCACGCCCGAAAACGACCTGTTGCGGATCGGTTTCTCGGCTGCCCAACGCGAGCAGGAAATTCCGGCGACAGGTTACACCGTCCGCATTGCCGAATCGTATCGGGATGTTTCTGATCAGGTCTTGTCCGCCCTCACTGACGACATGGATTTCACGGATCGCACCAAAGCGATTGAGAAACGGCAAAAGGAAATTGAGAAGGCGGCCGAGGAAGCCAATCCGGCAATTCGCGCCGAAGTCGCCGAAATGTTTGCCGGAAAGACCTATGTGCTGTTTGAGTACACATTTATTCGCGACGTCCGACTGGTCTTTGCACCTCCATCGTCGGTGGGCACCTTTGGCGGCGATATCGACAATTGGGAATGGCCGCGGCATACAGGTGACTTTACGTTCATGCGTGCCTATGTCGCGCCGGATGGTTCTTCGGCGGACTATGCCGAAGAGAACGTCCCATATCAGCCCAAAACGTTCATCCAGGTCGCGCCCGAGGGTGTTGGCGAAAACGACTTCGTCTTTCTGCTCGGTTATCCGGGACGCACATCCCGGCACAAGACCTCCGCATTTCTGGCCTACGAGGAAAACGTACGGTTGCCATTTATCGTTGATCTGTATCAGTGGCAAATGGGTTTGATGGAAGAAGCGGGCCGGGAAGACCGGGCGGTCGCGCTGAAGCACACGTCCCGTTTGCGTTCGCTGGCCAATACCGAAAAGCGTTCGCGTGGTCAGTTGAAAGGTCTGCGTCGCGCGCAAATCGTGGCCAGTCGAGCAGCCGAAGAGAGTCAGTTGCAGTCCTTTATCGAATCCGATCCGCAGCGCAAGGCACGTTACGGGACAGTGCTGCAAGATATTGCCGCAGTGTACGAGGAAATGGCTAATGAGGCCGAATATGAATTGACCTTTGGAAACCTGTTCTCGGCTTGTCGCTCAATGTCGATCGCCATGACGATTTACGATGCCGTGGTGGAAAGACAAAAGGATGATCTGGAGCGGGAAAGCCAATTCATGGATCGCAACATTGACCGCACGGTACAGCGAATGAAGCTGACCCAAAGGGATGTGCACATGGAAACCGATCGGCAGATACTTGCCGGGATGCTCGATCGCCTGTCAGGACTGGAACGGTTTGCCGGACAAGCTGATTTACAGCGTTGGCGGGAAGCCGATGCGTTGGAACGGAAAGCATTTCTGGACAAGGTTTCCAGCTCTCACAAAATCGTCGATCCGGCGTTCGCGGAGAAGTGCCTGGGGATGAGTCATGATGAATTGAAGGATGTGGACGAGGCGTTCCTGCAAATCGTGATGGGACTATACCCGGAATTTGTCCGACTGCGTGAGCTGGACAAGCAACGGGAAGGCCAGCTGGACCAGCTCTATGGATTGCTGATAGAAGTCAAACAGGACTGGCTCAAAACCCGTTTTGTACCGGACGCCAACGCTACGCTACGCATGACCTTTGGTCGCGTCGAAGGCTACTCCCCGGAAGACGCTGTGATCAAGTTCCCGATTACGACACTGAGTGGCGTCATTGAGAAGACAACGGGTGTTGAACCGTTTGTCACTCCTGATCGAATTCAGGAAATGTACGCGCAACGTGATTTTGGACGCTTTGCCCACCCGGACCTGGGTCAGGTGCCGGTGGCGATTCTGTACAGCACCGATACGACGGGCGGAAATTCGGGCTCGCCCGTGCTGAATGCAAACGGGCAACTGGTAGGGGTAAACTTTGACCGGGCTTTCGAGGCTACGATCAACGACTTCGCCTGGAACCACGATTACAGTCGTTCCATCGGAGTCGATATCCGATATGCTTTGTGGATCACCGGCAAGGTTTTTGGCGCAGTTCACTTGCTGGACGAGATGGGGGTCGCCGAGTAATACGTTACGACTGATCGCAAATTCCGGCAGGCAGAATCATGGAACACCAACAGCTCTTCCATAACCTTGTTCAAATGGCCGCCGTGGACGGCAAATTCACCGAAGAGGAAATTCGTTTCCTCGTCGATCGGGCCGAGCGATGGGGAATTCCCAATGATGAATTTGAAACAGCACTGGCGGGTCTGGATTCCGAAATCGAATTACGGATGCCGGAGAAAAAAGAAGACCGCCTCGAAATGTTGCGTGAAATGATCCGCCTGATGGCCGTCGATGGTGAACTGGCTGAACCGGAGAAACGGCTATGCGCTGCTGCGTCGGCAAGTATGGAGATATCCGGCTCCGAGTTCGCCGCCATCGTGGACGGCCTGTTGCGCGAATGAACGCATACTGCGGTGAATGAACGTATACCGCGTTGAAGGAATGCGTACCGCGTTAGTCTCGCTCAAGTCTCTTCTAGCGGAAGCGGATCTGCCGCGAGAACAGCGGGTCATCAAAGTGGCGTTCAGCCAGATCATTGATCCAGGCTCGCTCCTTGAGTTCCTCAAACGGTACGCTCGTGTCCAGCATGCCTTGCTCGTAGGCATATTCCGCTGAATAACCTGGCAGCAGCACCCGCCAGTTATAGCTGAGCCGCTGCTGACGAATCCGATTCACATGTTTAAGGATATTCGTCGTGCAGTTGTTGGACACCGTGTGATAGAACTCCGGTTTTTGTGCCAGCTGGTTTACGCGTTCCATGACGTCAAGGAACAGGGCCTGGGATTGCTCCGGAGTGGCCACCGTGTGGTAAAGGTAAACATCCGCATCCCGATGACGGGTACGCAAGCGGATAATGTCTCGTTCATCTGCCACCACGTACGTAAGCTCGTACTGATTGCTTAAACCCAGAACCGGCGAATACTCCTCGCCCTTTTCCGTTCGAATCTCGGCCGACACACCAAGGTAACTGCCATCGACCAATCCAAAACTCAGCATCGTGTGGGCCATGTATTCGTGACCCTGAAACGGCACGACGATGAAATCCACCGTGCGCACATCATCGATTTCGATATGCCGATCGTAGTATTGCGGCACAAAATCGTTTTCAGCCAGATACAGATTGTTCCGTACATTGCGCAACCGAATCTGGCCACTCGGCTCGGCAGTCGCGTACGGCAAGCGTGCGAACTGGGGTGACCAGTCGCGATAGTTGGAAGCAACGACGCGCTGGGACAGATCGTTTACCTGTAGTGGCTTGCAACCAAACGACAGGACGAGCAACAAACTGCCCAGCAGGATAGCCGATACATGCCAGCGCATGGATCCCTCGAAAAACGGAATTGGCCGCGCCAATCACGGCTGTGGATTCGGGGCGACTTGTACAGGGAATAAGGCAGTTGGGCAATCTGGATATTCTCTTTCCGCATCGGGGCTCCCAATCCTGGATCGTTGGCCATGTCACACCTTGGACCACCAACTATTTGAGTGACTCTCGCCGCTACCGTACGATATGCAGCAGGTTGGACAGCCACTTCGATCGCTAGCACAAAGGCAAAGGGGAAACCAAATGAGCGTCAAGGCACATGCGCAGCACGGACTAAATATGTCACGCCAAATGCTGGAGAACATTCTGGCTCAATTCGACGGTGACGACTGGTATTTTCAACCTGAACCCAAAGCCAACCACGCCCTGTGGGTGGTCGGACATTTGGCGCTGGCCGACAACGCCTTTGCCAGCAAGTTTCGTGAGGATACCGCCAACAAACCGGACGGGTACGAAGAACTGTTCTGGTTCGGTACCGAGCCGACGTCGGATCCATCCACCTACCCACCGGTTGATGAAGTAGTGGCTTATTTTCGTGAGCGGCGGGAAAACCTGCTGAACGTACTGGACCAGTTATCCGACGAGGAGCTGACGGCTGAGGCACCTGCAGCAGACGAAGGTGGTCCGGTAGCGGGCGCGCCGGATGTGGGCCAGTTGTTCCACTTCGCGTCCTGGCACGAAGGAATTCATACCGGTCAAGTAACGGTTTGCCATCGCGGGCTGGGCCACCCGCCGCTTTACCGGCCCGAGAATGTTCCGGCGACCGCTGATGGCGCGTAGGTAACAATGGAGGAAACCGGGAGGGCGATGGGTCAGCGCAAAAAAGTGGCGTCCGTTTCGGTAAACCAAACGCACGCCATGGAGGATGAAACAGTTGGTAAATGCTTCGGGGGACCAGCCCAGTAAATTGAAC
>JBPCVB010000765.1:0-6928 GCA_051010855.1 Pirellulaceae bacterium
CACTATGCCGTGGACGATATCTACGACACGTGCCTGGAAAGCTGGCCGACCGAAGAGTGGGATGGTGGCAAGTATCTGTCACTGTTCGCTGACGAGGACGTTTGCAATACCATTTTGCAATTCGCGACGGTTACAAACGGCGAACTGGCATATCGCTCGTATGAAAATATGGAAAAGAAAGTCGGGCTCAACCTGACTCATCTGGCGGAAAAAACCCGCAGCGTCCGCTGTGACTACGAGACGCTGCAGACGCGACCACAACGTTTTGTCAACAGTCCCATGTGGTCAGCGCTGATCGAGGATGGTCGCACCTACGCTCCGTTTACGTACAACGTCGAGGCACTGGTGCCATGGCGAACACTCACCGGTCGTCAACATTTCTATCTCGACCACCAAATGTACCTGCAGTTTGGCGAACACCTCTGCACCTACAAACCGAAACCGTTGCCAACCGAATATGCAGACATGCGTTTCAGCAAGGAAGTTGGCCCCACCAAGACGCTCAACTACCTGACGCCACATGGTAAATGGCATATCCACTCTACCTATGGCGACAACCAGCGGATGACGACGCTGTCCCGCGGCGTTGAGCCATTGTGGATGAACGACAACGATGCCGCAGATATCGGCATTAACGATAACGACTGGGTTGAAGTTCACAATGATCACGGTGTGGTGGTCACCCGCGCTGTCGTCAGTGCACGGATTCCGCCCGGTGTTTGCATTCAGTACCACTCGCCGGAACGAACGTATTCCGTCCCGAAATCTCCGTTGCGAAAAAATCGTCGTGCCGGCGGCCATAACAGTTTGACGCGCACCCGCCTCAAACCGAATTTCATGGCCGGCGGATACGGTCAGTTTACCTATCACTTCAACTACTGGGGACCGATCGGTTGCAATCGGGACACCCACATCATGGTTCGAAAATTACCCGCATTGAAATGGTAGAACTCCCGAAAGGCATCGAATGAATGTTCGCTCACAAATCGGCATGATGTTCCATCTGGACAAATGCATTGGTTGTCACACTTGCAGCATCGCCTGCAAAAACATTTGGACGGACCGCAAGGGTACGGACTATATGTGGTGGAACAATGTCGAAACCAAACCGGGCACGGGATTTCCCACGCAATGGGAAGACCAGGAAAAATACAAGGGCGGCTGGGAGAAAAAGGGGCAGCAACTGGTCCAGCTGAAATCGACGAGCAAGCTAAAGGTGATCGGGAACATCTTCCATCACCCGCATATGCCCAGCATGGACGACTACTACGAACCGTGGACATACGATTATCAAAATTTGTTCAATGCTCCCGAGGGCGCGGATCAACCAACGGCCCGCCCGATCTCCATGGTCACGGGCGAGCATATCGATGTGGAGGCGGGCCCCAACTGGGATGACGATCTGGGTGGATCGCCGGTTTATGCCAACAACGATCCAAATCTCAAAGGCCTGACGGAAGAACAAAAACTTCAGCTGTTCTCGGTTGAACAATTGGTGTTCTTCTACTTTCCACGGATTTGCAATCACTGCCTGAATCCCTCCTGTGTAGCTTCGTGCCCTTCCGGTGCACTCTACAAACGGGGTGAAGACGGCATTGTGCTGGTCGATCAAAAACGATGTCGGGCATGGCGATCCTGTATCGCAGCCTGTCCCTACAAAAAGGTGTATTTTAACTGGTTTACGGGCAAGTCTGAAAAATGCATCTTGTGCTATCCACGACTGGAAACGGGACAGGCACCTGCGTGTATGCACTCGTGCGTTGGTCGCATTCGATACCTCGGAAATATTCTGTATGACGCCGAGCGAATCGAAGAGGTTGCCAATCTCCCCGATGAGGAATTGATCGAGGGGCAACGCAGCCTGATTCTCGATCCGCATGATCCGCATGTAATCGACGAAGCGTTGAAAAACGGAATTCCCGAAGCGGTGATTGAGTCGGCCCAGAATTCGCCAGTCTACAAATACGTGATTGACTGGAAAATTGCCCTGCCACCGCACATCGAGTACCGCACGTTCCCGATGTTGTTTTACGTGCCGCCGATGGCGCCCGTGATTGCCAGTCGTCAGGATACAGGTGCGCTCGACGCTGTGAGTGATGCATTGTTCCACGATATCGAAGACTCGCGAGTACCACTGCAATTCCTGGCCAATCTGTTCGGGGCGGGCCAGCAAGGCCATCTGGTTTATGCACTCAAAAAACAAAAGGCCGTACGCTGGTACCGCCGTGCGGTAACCGTAGGTGATGTCAGCATGGAAACGGCCAATCGAATGCTCAAGGAAGCTGACTGCACGGTGGAGCAGGCGGAAGCGATCTACAAATTGACATCGCTTTGCACGTTCGATGAACGGTTCGTCATTCCGCCAATGCAGCGTGAGGCAGCGATGGATTCGCTGACCGATCCACTGATGGAAAAAGCATCGGCTGGCTTCGGCTTCATGGCTGAACCAAAGAGGGGATCGTAATGGAATCGTTCAAATCACTGCTGGACGCCTATGCAGAAATCCTGCTGTATCCCGAGCACGATCACAAAACCAGGGTTCAAACGTGTATCGATCAGTTTACTGACGACAACGCCGACGTTCGTGAAATGGTCGTCGAGTATTTGTCGCTGGTCGATCCGCTTTCCCTGTCCGAAATGGAAGAGTTGTACATCCGGACGTTTGACCTGAACAAGGCCGGCACACTGGATCTGGGCTGGCATCTGTTTGGAGAAGATTACAACCGGGGTTTGTTTCTGGTCAAGCTGCGTCAGTATTTGCGCCTGCTGGAAATTCCCGAATCAAATGAATTGCCCGATCACGTGTCGCAGGTGTTGAGAGTTCTCGGCCGTATGTCGCGTAACGAGGCCAATCAATTCGCCTACGCCTGCGTCATACCAGCGCTCGAAACGATTGAAGAGGGAATTCAGGACGACAATCCGCACGGTCGGCTGGTCCGGGGATCCATCCAGCTGTTGAAGAGCCTGTTCGAGGTGCCTGCCGGCTTTGAAGAAGTTACCGAATCCGAATATGCGTCACCATTTGTCCAACTACCTGTTATCCAATAGCTCCACCGGAGCCCGATACCGATGAGAGAATTTTACGCCAACGTGATCGCGTTCCTGACCAGTCTGGATCCTGTGTTTTTTGTCGCGTTGCCCTACGTGGCGCTCTTTACGTTTTTTCTGGTTACCATTCTGCGCTATCGCACGCAAAAGTTTACGTTTTCCAGTTTGTCGTCCCAGTTACTTGAGAACAAAAGCCATTTTTGGACGATGGTACCGTTCCACTACGGAATCTTGTTCGTGTTGCTGGGACACATTGTCGCCTTTCTCGTTCCACGCGGCATTCTTGCCTGGAACGGCCACCCCATCCGACTGTACATACTGGAAATCACCGCTCTGGCAGCTGGCTTACTGACCATCGTGGGCATGATCGGCATCATTGTTCGCCGCATGTCCAATTCAAAAGTCCGCGTGGTCACCAGTCGTATTGACACGCTGTTGTACCTACTGCTGTTGACGCAACTCGTCTCGGGCGTGGCGGTAGCCATCTTTCACCCCTGGGGTTCATCCTGGTTTGCTACCTCGATGACCCCCTACCTGTGGTCGTTGGTGAAATTCCAGCCCGACACCTCATGGATTATCGGCCTGCCCTGGCTGGTCAAGTGGCACATCATCAACGCGTTTTTGCTGATCTTGATTTTTCCCTTTACCCGTCTCGTTCACATTCTGGTGGTACCCAATCCCTACCTGTGGCGAAAAACGCAGGTTGTCCGCTGGTACGGACGCGAATAGGTCACAACGGGGTTGGGATTATGCAACACGACAACTCAACCGAAATGAAAACCAAAAAGACAAGGCGAATAAATCGATATGACCGCTGCCGGAATGAACGAAGATCTTACCCCTGAGGAAATGAAATTTGGCTGGTGGATTCTGGCCGTCAATACCTTCGCATTCACCGTCTGCTTTGCCTGCTGGATGATGTATGGCGTGTTGATCACCTGGCTGGTAGCTAATGGTGTTCATCAATGGGGTCCCTCGGAAATGGGCTGGCTGATCGGGATTCCGGTTCTCACAGGTGCCCTGTTTCGACTGCCTTTGGGGCTGGCGACTGACAAGTGGGGTGGTCGTATCGTCTTCGGGCTGTTGTTGTTGTTCGCTGCAGTCCCTATGTACATGGTCAGCTTCTGTGACAGTTACTGGAGCTTTTTCTGGGCCGGCCTGGGATTCGGATTTTGCGGTACCAGTTTCGCCATTGGAATTGCGTACACCTCGGTCTGGTTTCCCCAGCACCGACAGGGAACCGCGTTGGGAATCTTCGGCGCCGGAAATGCCGGTGCCGCCTTAACCACACTGGGTGCCCCCAGTGTCCTGAACTGGTTAACCAACAATGGTGAGAACCTTGAAGGCTGGCGAACACTACCAAAGATTTATGCCGGAATGCTGGTGGTCACAGGCATTCTGTTCCTGTTGTTCACCAAGACGCGTTTGCCACCGGGAAGTGCCACCAAAACCCTGTCGCAGCGTTTGGCACCGCTAAAGAACGTCCGCGTATGGCGGTTCGGCCTGTATTACTTTTTTGTGTTCGGCGGTTTTGTTGCGCTGGCCCAATGGCTGGTGCCCTACTACGTCAACGTGTACTCCACTACCGTTTTCATGGCTGGCATGCTGGCAGCTGTGAACAGTCTGCCCTCTGGCGTGATTCGCGCACTCGGCGGTTGGATGTCCGACGTCTGGGGCGCTCGCCTGGTAATGTACTGGGTGCTGGGATCGTCGCTGGTCTGTTGTTTGTTGTTGCTCGTGCCCCAGATGAACATTCGCTCACCCGGCAGTGGCGTGATGGCGCGGGCGGACGGAGAAGTCATCCAGGTCACGGATAATGAGATCGTGATCCGGGCGACAAAAACGGGTCAGGAAACGCCTTATCCTTTCCAGCAGAAACAGGGCCAACTGGTTAGTGATGAGGAACGCTTCGAACGCACACTGGTCCTGCCCCGATCGATGAGCTGGCAAGAACCGGTCGTCGAAGAAGGCCAGTCCGTCAAACGCAAAGAACTAATCGCTCGCGGCGAAACGGAGATCTTTTTCCAGGCAAACATCTGGGTGTTCACGGCATTGAGCCTGATCCTGGGCGCTGTCATGGGAATTGGAAAAGCGGCGGTTTACAAGCATATTCCCGATTACTTCCCCACCGATGTCGGTGTCGTCGGTGGAATTGTCGGTGTGCTTGGCGGGCTGGGTGGATTTGTTTGCCCGGTAATCTTTGGCTACCTGCTCAAGGCAACCGGGTTGTGGACATCTTGCTGGTTGTTCTTCGCGATACTGATTGCGGTTTGCCTGATCTGGATGCACATCGTGGTGCAAAAGCAAATCAAGGATCAGGCTCCGGATCTCCACATGTAACCACCAGGGGATTTGATGGCCAGGATCGAAAAATGGGAACCGGATAACGAGGCCTTTTGGGAAGCCGAAGGCAAGCCGGTCGCCTTTCGCAATCTCTGGGTCTCCATCCCCAACCTGTTGTGTGGTTTCGCAATCTGGTTGTGCTGGGGGATGATCGCCAAGGTCATCAGGCGGATCCATCAGGGCGATCCCGAGCTGTTCAACTTTACGTTTGGCAACAACGGCCAGCCCTACGGCGATGACATGTCCGGCTATGCCGCATTGTTGCTGACGCTGCCAGCGGTGGCGGGACTCGTTGGTGCGACGTTGCGGATTCCCAATTCGTTCATGATCGCGATTTGCGGCGGTCGTAACGTCAAGTTCATGACGACGATTCTGTTGATCCTGCCTGCCCTTGGCGCGGGCATCGCTCTGCAGAATCCTGACGTCTCCTTCTCGACGTTGATTATTCTGGCGGCCATGTCCGGTGTGGGCGGCGGCGCGTTTGCTTCCAGCATGTCGAACATTTCATTCTTCTTCCCCAAAAAGATTCAGGGACTGGCCCTGGGTCTCAACGCCGGACTCGGTAACGCCGGAGTCAGCGTGATGCAGTTCCTGATCCCGTGGATCATCACCTTTGGAGCGTTTGGTGCACTTGGTGGCGAAGCCCAGCTGTTCTCCGAGGGTGGCGAACAAACAAAACTCTGGGTTCAGAACGCCGGCCTGGTCTGGGTGCCCATCCTGGTGTTTCTGGCGATTCTGGCGTTTGGTCTGATGAACAATCTGCCGCAGCACAATTGCGGGCCGCTGGGTGTGGCCATTGGCAAGTATTTATGGCTGACCTTGCTGGGATTCGTTGGCGGTGCGGTAGGTGTGTTTTTGCTGATCACCGATTGGGGAAGTTTTCCCGAGCTGCTGAAAATTTTTATCACGCTCGTCGTCTGCGTGATCGTGACGCTCGCGCTGATGCGATTTCTTACGCCAACCGACACGCGTAACAACCTGCAAAACCAGTTTGCGATCTTTGGCAACAAGCATACCTGGGTCATGACGTGGCTGTATGTAATGACCTTTGGATCCTTCATCGGATACGCCAACGCTTTCCCGGTACTGATGGACGTGGTATTTGGCCAGGTCGCGGTGGATTCCAGTGGCGTGGAACTTGCCAAACCCGTCGCCAACCCCAACGCGCCGGTGACCGCATATTTCATCTGGATCGGTGCGGGTGTGGGTGCGCTGATTCGACCCGTCGGCGGCTGGTTAAGTGACAAGCTGGGCGGTGCGCGGGTGACTCAATGGGACACGTGGATCATGGTGGCGGCCACCATCCTGGCCGGTTACTTCGTGTACAAGGCCCGGCTTTCGCCCTCGCCGGAAACCTGGTTCATCCCGTTCCTTATCACGTTCATCATTTTGTTCGCGACGACCGGGATTGGAAATGGCTCAACCTTCCGGATGATCCCGATCATTTTCTCCAAGGAGCAGGCAGGTCCCGTACTCGGCTGGACATCGGCTATCGCTGCCTACGGCGCCTACCTGATTCCCAAGGTCTTTGCGACAC
>JBPCVB010000766.1:0-7214 GCA_051010855.1 Pirellulaceae bacterium
ATGTGGTTGAGGAAAGCACCACATTTCGGGAAATGGTTGAACATGGTACACGCGGTGTGGTCGGCGAACCTACGGGACTGGAAGTGATCCGGGCGCACAAGGGATTGTGTCTGATCACCGCGACGTCGCATGGCAAGGCGGCTCACTCCAGCACCAGTCTGGGCAAGAACTCCAATCTGGCCATGATTCCGTTTCTGGCCGAGATGAAAAAAATTCACGACGAAATCGAAAACGATCCGTCATTGCAAAATCCGATGTTTGATCCACCTTCGTTGTCCTGGAACATTGTTATCGACGAGCCCAACACGGCTGCCAACATTACGACGCCGCAAACCATCTGCCGGATCTACACACGTCCCATGCCCGGCATCGATATTTCGCCTCTGCTGGATCGAACGCGTGCGGCTGCCCAGGCAAACGGACTGGACATCGAAATCTACAATGCCGACAGCGAGTTTAATACGGAACCCGAGAACCAGTTTCTGCAGGAATCACTACAACTGGTTCACCGCAATGAGCCCAAAACGGTATCCTACGGTACCGATGGAGGCGTGTTCAGCGAACTGGAGAATCTCATCGTGTACGGTCCCGGCAATATTGCTCAGGCACACACCCGAGACGAGTGGATTTCGCTGGAACAGCTGACCTTGGGCGCCGAGATGTACACCAAGATGGTCGAACGCTGGTGTTGCGGTTAGCGGGTTGCAGGTGACGGGGATCCCCTGTGCCGGTCACGGGTTCAAATATGATTCTGGATCGCTTCCGGTTCGACATGCAGATCGTGGCAGGCCTTGACGAAACTTGCTGCGCTCCACGCCTGATATGACTTGCCCATCGGGCGACCCGTGACGCCGTGGTGCCATTCGTTGAATTCCCACTCGTGCGTGATGCCGACCGAGCACAGATTGGCCAGTTTGACCAGTTCCCGGCGAGCCAGATTGGTCATGCCAAGCTTGTGGATGTAGCGGACCCACAGGCCCCCGATGAAAGGCCACACGCCACCGTTGTGATAATGATGAGGCAGGTTTAACAGGTTGACGGTAAAGTAGTCTCGCCATTCGCGGTCGCCGGCCTGCACCGGAGGATAAAGGTTTTCAACAGGAGCCGGCTCATTAACGCCGACGCCCCACATAAAGCGAAACGTCATCATCGCACGATCGTGATCGACGAGGTCGTTGAGATATGCCAGCAGATTTCCGTACACATCGCAACGCCAGTTGAAGTCAAACGGCGATATCTGCGCAACCAGGTAACGTGCGTCACCCAGTCCATACTGCACATCGCTAAACCCCGGTCCGTCGCCAACCGGGTCCATCGCTGTGGATGGCCAGAATTTCTTCAGAATCACCCGACCGACGTGTTTGGCCTGCTTGCGATAGTCATTCGCCTGATCTTCACGACCCAGGTGTTGCACAATTCCCGCATAACAGTTCAGGCACAAAAACCACAACACCTCGTCGTACAATACATGGTAGCTCCAGCCAAACAGGTCGGCCCAGTCGCCAGCCTCGGGAATCTCCAGTAATCCACAATTGTTCGAGTCATGGGCTGACAGCCAATCCATGGCTCTTTGCAGGGACGTTTCAAACTCCTGCACGACAGACCAGTCGCTGGTGACTTCAGCGTAACGACAAGCCGCGATGATCACCCACATACCACTATCGATCGAAGTGATGCCTCCGACGCCGCCATATTCCGGTTCACCAGTATCCAGATGCACGCTGGCCGGGATTAATCCAGTGGGGGCCTGGTGGCTCAACAAGGTAACGAGCGTTTGTCTTTGGCATTGCCGAATTGACGGATCATCCAGATCGATGGTCCAGCAAATTGTCTTGCCGCCATCGCGGGCCCAAACGCTGCGATAATTGACATCCGTGCCAAACGTCTTGTTGTCGGCGAGTGAACAAGCCGAGAATCCGGCTGGCGTCACATTGCGGTGAATAACCTCAATGGCATGTTGGTAGCCCTGGTGCAACAGAGCTTGTTCTTCTGTCGAAAGCTCTTTGTATTCGTCTGGATTGAACAGAATCCGTGGGGCCAATGATCACTCCCATGCTGAAATGGCGAAAAGCGATCGTCAGTATTTCGGATTTAACCAGGCGGCGTCAACATCAGGATGATGCCTTGCCCGCGAGTTGATAGAAACCCCGATCATTCGTGATGGCTCCTCGCAGCTGACAAACCCGCGAAGCCATGCTGGCTGCATCGATCAGGGTTTTCGAGTCATCCCAACCGCTGAGGATCCCGTGAATGGTTGCCGCCGAGAACGCATCGCCCGCGCCAACGGTATCAATCAGCGAATCGGGTTTGCTGGCCGGCTGTTGCAAAGCATTGCCCTGTTCATCCATCAACTGGCGCCTTCTGCGCCCGCAGTCACAAACACAGACTGGCAACCAAAACGGTCCTGGATAGCCCGCGTTGCTGCCGGTGCCGACGCCAGGTCAACGACCGTCGATCCGGCGAGCACCTCAAGTTCCGAAAGATTCAATTCAGCCAGCGTACATCAGCCAACAATTCGTCCAGCCACCGGGGATCAAACCACGGCATACGAATATTCAGATCGACAAAAATGGGCGCTGAATGTTGTTGCCGCAACTTTTTAATGGACTCGCGATTCTGTTGACTCCGCCAAGCCAGACTGCCGTGGTAAATCAGTGGTACGTTTTCCAGTTGCCAAACTGGCGGGCGAAATTCAATCTGATCCCCTGCCTGATCAGCCAGTATTTCATAACTCGGCTCGCCGTCGTTGAACGAAACCACGACTTTACCAGTCGGCAAGTCAGGATGCGTCTGCAACCCGTTCAGGTTCATGCCCCAAGGTGTCATCCTGTCGCGGATCTCATGACCGCCGGGTCGGCGCCTGTGGCACTGATGAAAAACGGATGTCGACCTACGCCCTGCAGGTTCCACGCCACATTAAAGGGTGCGCCGCCCAGCACACTGTGCCCGTCGGGAAACTGGTCGAAAAGTACTTCGGCGAAGATCACCGGTTGGGAATTCAAGTGTCCGAATCCTTTGAGACTAGCAGTCCAAACACGCTTCGACCTTGTGCAAGGCCGCAATGACCTGATCCAGCAGGGCCTGATCGCCCAGCAGCAGGGGGTGATGTAGCAGAATGGTTCGTTCAGCGGCTCTCGTGGAGTTATCCAGTGGTCCCGAGGCTGTACATCGACGCAGGGAGCGACGCATGAAGCCGCGGAATCCGGAATCAGCCGGGACCCCTTCGGCATTCAATGCGTCGATCACGTGTTGACGCGAATGTTGATCGGATACCTGCAAGGCAAACTTGTAAAAGGCCGGCAGCGACGCGGCATTCCAGTCATCCAGTACCGGCGTAAACAGGCTGGAATCGCGCAACGCGTCACGCAGACGGGTTGCTGCCGCAAGTCGTCGTCGATTGTCGTCGTCCAGCGTGGCCAGTTGAGGTTGCAACGCGGCGGCCTGCAGTGCACTCAAGGGCCATGCATCGTTGCCACGTTCGGCGGCAATCCGCATCCGTTGCATGATCGATTCGTCACCAGTCACAACGGCGCCACCCCGACCGGCCGTCAGCAACTTGCTGCCGCCAAAACTAAATGTGCCAGCGTGACCGCTGGTTCCGGCCGGTCGTCCGTCCACAACGGCCCCCGGGACCTGACAGGCATCCTCGACAACCGCAACCTGCGCGACATCGACCGCATCGCAAATCGACCGGACATCGGCCAATTGACCATGCAGGTGTGATACGACCACGGCGCGAGTCCGTTTGTTGACAGCCGCGGCAACAGCGGTTGCATCGATCACGTAACCGCCGGCCCTCACGTCGACCAAAACGGGTCGTGCACCCAGGGCTTCGATCGCGCGGAAATTGCCGGGAAAATCGTAGCCTGCCAGGATCACTTCATCGCCCGGCTGTACACCGCATCCGCGCAAAGCCAATTCCACGGCGACGGTACCGGACGCGCAGGGCCAGACATGAGGGACCCCGACGTAACTGGCAAACGCATCCACGAATTCCGAAACCGGGCGTCCGTGATACTGTCCCCAGCTGCCGTCGGTCAGCGCTGCCCTGACGGATTGTTCGACCTCCGGCCATGGCGGCGGCCAGCCAGGAATCGGCGCAGTGACCGCAGCGGGCCCACCCTGGATAGCCAGACGGGCAGTTTCGTCCTGGTTTGATTGGCGTTCGATCAATGGTCCGCATCAGTGCAACGAAGTGGTGGTCGACGAATTTGCATCTCGCAGATTCACTTTGCCATCTTAGCTGATAGCACCCGGTTTATAAGGGAATCCGCGGCGTGCACACATGACATTGACCGCAGCAACGAAAATCTCCTATTCAACGCAACTAGCCTGGGGTGTTTCCGCGCCGGGTTCACGGAGAATTTTTGCGCTGTGTGAAAAATTGACCAGGGTTCATTGCCAGCTATCGATCGTCCTCGTTGCCGCAGTTCTGCTGTTGGGTGGGTGTGCGTGGAATGTGGATACGGTGCGTCGGGTTGCCGCCATCACTGACTGGGGTAGTTCACCCGGTGTGGACATTCGGCGCCGACCGCGTAATCCGCTGGAGCGCCCGATGAATATGTGGTCGACGTGGACCGGGCGGGGCGGCGTTCAGCCCGGCAATCGGGCGCAGTTGTTCTTGCGGACTCACGCCCTGGAAGACGAGTTTCGTCACAATCCGGATCGACTGCTCAGCGAGATGCGTCAGGCGACACTGCATCAGCCCGATCCCGAGAAACTGCATGTCCTGTCGGAATTGGCTTATGTGCTGGGTGATCGCGAGCGGCTTTCCGGCAATGAACGGCGTGCCGGCCAGTTGCTGGCGACGGCGGTTGCGGCCAGTTACCAGTACCTGTTCGATCCCCGACTCGATTCACAACGCAATGTATACGACCCGGTATTTCGGCGTGTGTGCGATACTTACAACGCAGCGCTGGAAGGCATGTTGCGGATCATGCGAGACACCGATGCCCTGCGACCCGGCGGCATGTTTGTTGCCAGTACGCTGGATGGTCACCCGCTGGAGATCGCGATTTCCATTGATGGTCGCTGGCGACACGAAGAGTTCGAGAAGTTTGAATTTGCGTCTGACTTTGATGCCGAGGGTCTGCAAAATGTTTATCACACTTACGGACTGGGCGTGCCTCTAATCGGAGTGCGTCGGCGATCTGAAACATCTGAACGGCCTGATGAAGAGTTCTACCCTCAGGGCCTGACGCTGCCGCTGACGGCGTTTATCACGACGGCAATTGAGACCGATGTGAATGAACAGGGGCAGCGTAGCGTGATTCGAATGATTGATCCGCTCGAGCAAACGGAAATACAGGTGGCCGACCGTTTCGCCCCGCTGGAAAGCGATATCAGTACGCCGCTGGCCTATTTCCTGGATGACCCGTTGCTGGGAAACAACTGGTTCTCGACGGCTGCGTTGCTGAACGGTGATTTCGCGCGTCAGTTTGGGGGGCTGTACATGCTGGAACCGTATGATCCGACCAAGATTCCGGTCGTCATGGTTCATGGTTTCTGGTCCAGTCCAATGACCTGGACCGAAATGTTCAATGATTTGCGTGCCGATCGCACGATTCGAAGTAACTACCAGTTCTGGTTCTATTTGTATCCAAGCGGCCAGCCATTCTGGTTCAGCGCTCGTCAAATGCGAGAGGACCTGGCCGGGGCGCGCCAGCAACTGGATCCACAGGGACAATCCGGCGCACTCAACGAAATGGTGCTGGTGGGCCACAGCATGGGCGGATTGATCTCGCGTCTGCAAACGATCAACAGTCGAGACAACTTCTGGGAACTGGTCAGCGAACGCGATGTAAACGAATTGCAGGGAGATACGGATACGCGTCAACGGGTGCGTGACACGTTGTATTTTGATGCCAATCCGGCCATAGCTCGTGTCATTACGATTGGTACGCCGCATCGTGGCAGCAATGTTTCCAACTCTCTGACTCGCTGGCTCAGTCAACGTTTGTTTATGCTGCCCAGCAACCTGACGAATGAGTACGGGCGAATTGTGAAGCAGAATCCTGATTTCTTCCGGTCTGACATGCTGGAAATTACTACCAGCACTGATTCACTATCACCCAGGTCCACGTTCTTTGACGCGATGTTGCAGGCCGAGACTTCCGACCGGGTGCGTTATCACAATATCATTGGCGTCTACAAGAGTAGTGGCCCCGCATCGTGGATTAGTAGTTCGGAAGAAATCTCAGACGGCGTGGTGTCGGTTGAAAGTGCACAGGCGGAAGACACCGAATCGGAATTGCATGTGCCGTCCGAACATTCGAGCGTGCATCAACATCCGCTGGCGGTGCTGGAAGTTAAACGCATTCTGCGCGAGCATTTGCAGGAGGTGCATCAGGCGTCCTCCGAACCTGCAACCCGCGATTACGAAGTTGTTCCTGCCTCACTGACCGAGCCTGAACCGCAGCAATGGCCGGAAACTCCGGACCCGCGTTAGTTGTTGTCACGAACCAATCGTATCGACTATTCTAATGTGATCGTCGCTGTTCCGACGCCAACGCGACGATTTCACTCAACCGGCCGCCGTTAGGCGCAGGAGGGGTTGCCACATTGACCGCTTCCGCGTCGTCGATCAAACGTAATTCGGGTCGACCAGGGTCGGTATCGACTCCGTTACTGCGGAATTCCACCGTGCACGTGGCATCGAGAGCCATATCGTCTTCTTGCCTTTCCAGTTCACCGCGCATGACATGCACGGATTTCGGAGCTTCGATACCGATGCGAACCGAGTTTCCGCGGATTTTCAAGATGGTGATCGTGATGTCGTCGCCGACGTGAATCTTCTGGTTCTGCTTCCTGGAAAGTACGAGCATTGCTCACTCCTGATGAAAAGACTGGGGCTGCACAAGAACCCCGGGGGCTCCGCCTTAAGCAATTTTTGCCGGAGGGCCGAAGAATTCACCGACTAATACGGGAAGTTGATCGAAAAGGTTTCGGCAAAGCAGGTTACGACGCCATAATTTTTTCGCTAGCAGTGGACAACGCCTGGTCGGGCAACATTTTTCCATAGCAACTGGCTACATGGAATCAACTGGCTACATGGAATCGCGATTGTCCAGCTTGTCGCGCAGCCGCGCGGCCAGCTCATATTGCTCAGCCGATATGGCATCGGCAAGTTGTTCCCGCAGCGTCTTGCCCACGTCGTATCGATTTCGCAAGTTCTCACGAAACTCGTCCAGCCGCTGGACCAGTTCGTCTTCTTC
>JBPCVB010000767.1:0-3768 GCA_051010855.1 Pirellulaceae bacterium
GCAATTTGCTGCTGGCGAAGATCTGGCCGACTATCCCCGATCAGTAGAGAACGATCTGAAGTTGCTGGCGGCAGCGGAGGTTGACCTGGTCTTCATGCCCGCCACTGACGAAATTTATCCAGCCGATTGCACCACGACCGTGAAGCCGCCCACAGTGGCTCGCAAGCTGGAAGCACTAAGCCGCCCGACTCATTTTGAAGGCGTGGCTACGATTGTGCTAAAGCTGCTGAACATGACGCAATGCGACGTTGCATTTTTCGGTCAAAAGGACTACCAGCAGTTCCTGGTCGTCAGGCACATGGTACGTGATTTGAACCTGTCGACCGAAATCGTCGTTTGTCCTGTTGTGCGAGATGCCGAAGGGTTGGCACTCAGCAGTCGCAACGTTTACCTGAGCGCTGCAGAGCACAATATTGCCCTTTCGTTGAATCGCACCTTGCGAGAAACGGCAAGGATGATTGAGCAAGGAGAAACCGATGGCCGGGCTATCATGGCGCATATGACACAGGCGCTGATTGAAGGCGGAGTTACCGAAACGGACTACGCTGTGATCGCCCACGCTGACACGCTGGAATTGCTGGAAGAGGTGGCAAGCCCTGCCGTGTTGTTAGTCGCCGCCCGTGTCGGCGAAACAAGATTGATTGACAATTTGTTGATTGAGTAGACGCGTTGGTTTGACTGCGAAAAATATGGATTGAGCGAGAAGGGCGAATTGGCATTGGCAGGCCAGTCGAATCTCGCAGTAATGATGTTGACGTGAAAGGAAGCCGAAGTCAGAGAGTAAAGGACCGGACAAGTCTCTGACTGACGCTTCTGGCGACAACCGCAGTGACAGAAGAAAAAGTTGAAGTTGAAGTTAAGGATAAAGTTGAAGTTAAGGATGAGTTGAAGTAAATGCGCCAGACGTTAGTCCTGATTCCCCAAGCCTGGCTGGAAGGCCCGCTGTTGATCGGCTGGTTGCTGGTGGGTGCGCTAATCTTTGCGGTAATGGTATGGCGTCAGGGTTGGAAGGTCGAAGCATTTAACTTCCTGCCGGTGTACGCCGTCGTCGCGGCGATTTTGTATTTCGTGGTTCCCCGTATCGGCATTACCGACATTAACCCGGCGGATCCCAATGGCCCGGAAATCAAGGTGGGCCTGGCCATTCGCGGCTATGGCGTGATGATGTTGGCCGGCATCATGGCGGGTGTCGGGATGTCCGTCTATCGCGGGCAACGGCAAGGCATTCACGGGGAAAAGATTGTCACGCTTTCCTTCTGGATGTGTGTATGTGGCGTCATCGGGGCGCGTCTGTTTTACGTGATCCAGAAACGCGATCAATTCAATGGTTCGATCAGCCAGATGTTGGGCGAAATGATCAACATGACCCAGGGCGGACTGGTCGTGTATGGCAGCTTGATCGGCGCGACGCTGGGTGGGGCGTTTTATTTGTGGCGAACCAAAATCCCGATGTTGAAAATGGCGGACATTGCGATCCCCGGGATGCTGACGGGTCTGGCATTGGGACGAATCGGTTGCTTGCTGAATGGCTGTTGTTTTGGTGGCGTTTGCGACATTCCACAAATCGCTCAACAGTTCCCCGCCGGGTCACCGCCTTACGTGCGACAGGTTGAAACTGGCGAACTGTTGGGCATTCATCCCGAAAAGAATCAACTGCAAAAACCGGAGCTTCCGCCCAGACCGTCCGAATCCGACCGGTTTGCCAAGTCGATCGAAAAAGACTCACTGGCCGAAAAATCCGGTGTCCAGGCGAAGCAGTGGTATTCCGTGGGCTTCACGTCCAACAACCCCGACAAGCAGTTGCGAGCCATCAAAAAGCGAGGCCTCGAAATCAATTCGGCGGTGGCCGTGCAGCAGGGTGATGACTGGATGTCGATTCCGCTGGCCGACCTGCCCGATCATTCGCTGGGCGTTTATCCCACACAGATTTTGGCCGCCATCAACGCAGCACTATTGGCCGCGATGTTGTGGTTGTATTTTCCGTTTCGCCGTCGACATGGCCAGGTGTTTGCGTTGGGAATTGTGCTGTATTCGATCACGCGGTTTTTGCTGGAATTGATCCGTCGCGACGAAGCCGGTCAGTTTGGAACCAGCCTGACCATTTCGCAATGGGTCAGCATTCTGGTTGTAGCAGGAGGACTGGCCCTGTTCGCCCTGGCACCCCGCCGTGAATCAGCTTGAACCTGCCGCTCGGTCGACAGGAACGGCTGGTCGTGGGGCGGAAAAAACGGGCCCGATGGAAACAACAAGTGAATCCGCTACGTTAATTTCCAGCGATGTTGGTTGGCCAACGGTATGATTTTGTTGGGCTTTGCCATCCGCGCCACAGGTCGGATTGCGATATAATCGAGGTTAGGACGTCGCTGAGTGGAACCGTTTTATCGGCAGCTTCCGTACAGACAGCAGTGTCGCGGGGTACCAAATCAGCTGGATTTGAGAAAAAAGTCCCTAAATAACCGGCGAAAAGCAGCTCAGGGGAACTTTCACACGGAAAAAGTCGTCTGAAATATGAATGAAATCGGACCGGCCAACGAAGACGCCAAATGGATCGAGCGCTCGATCTCTGGCGATACAGAAGCCTTTGGCTGCCTCGTCAACAAGTATCAACACCGGCTGTACAACAGCATGGTGCACTTTTTGCGAGACGAGACAGAGGCCGAAGACGTCGTCCAGGAAAGTTTCGTTTTGTCGTTTACACGGCTATCCAAATTTCGTGGTAACAGTTCCTTCTATACGTGGCTGTATCGCATTGCGGTCAACGCTGCAATCAGCCGCCGCCGCAAGAAGCGACCGAAAGTCTCGGTGGAACGCGACCTGGGTGACTCTGCTGCCGGAATTGATGGTAGCGGACCGCGACCAGGCGATCGCATTGAAGAATTTGAACGAGCCGGCCAGTTGCATGCCGCCCTAAGTCGACTGAGCGAAGAACATCGGTTGATACTGGTGATGCGGGAAATGGACGAACTGAGTTACGAAGAAATTTCCGACATCCTGAAGACACCCGTCGGTACGGTACGCAGTCGTTTACATCGCGCCCGATCCCAGTTGAAAGAAGAATTGACAACGTATTTCGAAAGCCAGCAGTAATCAAGAATCGAAAAGAAAACTGTAATGTCCGATTTCTGGTCCGAAGAACGCATCACTGACTACCTCGATGATCGGTTGAGTCAGCCGGAACGTGAATTGGTAGAGGCTCACCTGCAAGAGAACCCTGGCGATGCGGAAACACTGCGAGAATTTCAACAGATGCGTGAAGCCCTGCGCGGTGCGAAAACCTTCAAGCTGGACGACGGATTTTCCCAACGAGTGCTGCAATCGATCCAGCAACTTCCCCAACCGGTGACTGTCACCGCCCCGATGTCACCGATGGTCGAGCGGTCGCGGGAATCCATGATCAAGAGCAACGGCGGATTGCAGACCAACTGGCGTTACACGGCCGGCATGATTGCCGCGATCGCAGCAACGTTGTTGTTGGCGGTGTTCCTGGTCCCCTGGAACCGGACACCCGTCAATTCCGCTCAGGTGAGCAAAAATGAAATGCAGGCCGCGGAAGAAAACACCGCCGGAGACCTGGAGAAAGAACCAGAGCATGCCGCTGGCGGTATCATCCCCGCAGAATCTGCGGACACCCGCGACGCGTCATCCAGTCAAGACACTGGCAAATCACTGGCTCAACGTGAAATGGAACAGGCAAAACCACCCTCTTTGGACAGCTTTGGCAATCGGACCAGCGAAACCAACGAGAACAACGACCCTGACGAATCCGAG
>JBPCVB010000768.1:0-3594 GCA_051010855.1 Pirellulaceae bacterium
GTTCTGGAATCTCGTCATCAACATTATCTACTTTGCGATCTCCTCGGTCGTGGCCTTGCGGATGCAGAGCTTGCCGCTGATTAGCCAGGCGGTGCCCGTCGCATTCGCGCTGGGCTCGCTGATCATGATCATCTTTTTCAGCGAGATGATGCCCAAAAGTCTGGCAGTGATCCGACCGTCTACGATTGCGAGACTGGTCAGTATCCCGTTGTCGTTGGCCGTGCGTGCCGCCGATCCAATCATGCCACTACTACGCGGAGCGACCTTGCTCTCCCGTCGTTTGATCTGGCCAGGTTTCAAACCGGAACCCTACATCGAATTACTGGACCTGGAACGGGCGATTCAGATCAGCAGCGAGGACAAGGCCATCGTTGAACAGGAAACCGCCGTGTTGCGTAATATCGTGCAATTGTCGGACATTCGTGTCGACGAGTGGATGCGGCCGCGAACCCAGTTTCAGATTTTCCAGCCGCCGGTTTCCCTGAATGATCTGCGTGGCTCGCTGACTCCCAGCGGTTATTTGCTGGTTAGTGAACCGGACTCGGACGAAATCGAACGGGCGTATCGCCTGGATAGTGCAACTCACCTGGACGACGACGCGATGGACAAGCTCGCCCAGCCCGTGCTGTATTTGCCGTGGAAGGCGACGGTAGCCGATGCGCTGGAGCAAATGTCCAGAGAGCGTTGCGAGGTGACGGCCGTTGTCAATGAAATCGGCGAAACAATCGGAGTGTTGACCATCGAAGATGTGCTGGAAACCGTGTTCGTTCATGAACCCAGTCGCAGCAAACGATTGCTGGATCTGAATCCGATCCACCGTATCGCGCCTCACCGCTGGGCAATTTCCGGCATGATGAGTCTCAAACGACTGGCCCGCTACTTCGGCGAACAGATTCCCGAAACGCGCAGTGTGACGGTGGGAGGAGTCATACAGGAATCCATGCAACGACTGGCGCGGCCCGGAGATCGCTGCGAATGGGGGCCGTTCGAGTTTCGCGTCGTGGAAATTTCCGCCGCCGATATCATGCTCGTCGAGTTGCGTTACGAACCAGTTCAGAATTCCGGAGAGTCCGACTCATGATCTGGTTCGCTGCGTTCCTGCTGTTGATCGTACTTACGCTCAGTGCCTTGTTTATCGGCATCGAAACAGGATTCTATCGGGTCAGTCGCGTGCGACTGGTTCTTGACGCGATGCAGCGAAACGATCCAATGGCTCGCCGGTTGCTTTACCTGACCAATCATCCTGCGTTGTTTATTGCGACGGCGCTGGTGGGCAACAACGCTGCCAATTACCTGACGTCACTGGCGATCGTGTTGCTGACCAAGGGTTTTTTCGGCGCAGGGATGGCAGCCGAAATTGGGGCATCGGTTTGTTTCTCGCCGGTTATTTTTGTTTACGGCGAACTGTTGCCGAAATACCTGTTTTTTCACGCGCCGGGATTGTTGCTGCGCGCAACCAGTCCGGCGTTTATGTTTTTTGCGATCCTGTTTGCCCCGCTTTCCGCCTTGTTGTGGGCGCTGGGCTGGTTGCTGGAACGTCTCTGCGGCCAATCGCCGGCGAGGATTCGGCTGGCCCTGGCCCGGCAGGAACTGGGTGACGTGTTGATGGAAGGGCGCGATGCCGGGATTCTGCAACCGACCCAACTGCAGCTCTCCCAGAATTTCTTCATGGTGGCAACCAGGCCGGTGTCCGAATGGATGACACCCGTCAATCGGCTGGCACCCCTGTTCCGTACTGCGACGCGTCATGAAGCCCTGCAACAGGCGCAGCGCTTGCGTCAGACCGAGATGGTGGTTGCTGATGAGCGAACCGGCGAACTTGCCGGTTACCTGCGAACGATTGAGATGATTGTTGATACCAGCAATGCCAGCCTCACCACCTACATCAATCCGTTGCTGGAGATCCCCCATACTTATTCGCATGGGGCTGCCATTATGCAAATGCAAACCAGCGGCGAGTTGATGGCGCGAGTGGTTGATGAACAGGGACAGACGCTGGGCGTTGTGACCCTCGATGCACTGACCGAACCTTTGCTGAGCGATGTGTCGCAGCGTGGCTGAGACTAGCCAACGATGTCACTGTCGTCGCGGCGGTAACCGAGCGACTTGATCACAGTCAACATTTCCTCGTAGGTAATAAAGCGACGGCGATGAACCAGCTTGTACTGGTCGATGGCCTGGCCAAGTTCGCGGGCTTCCGCCGAAATCTCGCTGTGCGAATTGACGAATTGTCGACGTTCAAGGACCGGCGTCGACTCGGGCGACGGATTACGGCGCTCGGAAAAGGGCACACTTCCGGAACTCAGGGGCGGTACCGATTGTCCAGCTACGTTCATGGGAATTCTCTCTGTGGATAGATCACTGCTGAACTCTACGCCCTGTTCCGGGACCGTCAAAGCAACAACGGAAACTACGTAGCAGCAGGCGACGCGATCGTGCCGGAAAGTCCGGTTGTGAGAGTCGTACGGCAGAGCTACCGGATATTGCCAGTCGTGGGCAATGCGGCCGTGCGTTCCGGAGCGTATTGCGAATCCGCGCCGGTGTTTAATTGTTGGACAAGACCCGCGATCGTTTCGTCGGCAGGGAACTTGTGTTGGGCACTGCGAGCCGTCAACTGGGCGCTGGAATGATCGCCCAGCAGTTGTTGCGTCCGGCTCAGTGCCAACCACACATCGGCCGTGGCGTCGCTGCGTCGGCAGGCTGCCGCCAGGTGATCCGCCGCCTGCCGGTACTGATTGAGATCAGCCAACGTGTCGGCATGTAACAACACGGCTTTCATGGGCAGTTGATCGGCAGCAAAATGCTCGCTGTACATCTCCAATGAAGTCATGGCCTGAAGCGGTCGCTGCATCAACTGGTAGGTGCGAGCCAGTTCAAACTGGACCTCTGTACCCACACAATCAAATGTGGCTCCACGATGAAAACTCGCCAATGCTGCGTGGTGATCGCCCTGTTCGCGCTCGCATCTGCCACGAAGAATCCAGGCACGAGACATCTGCCGGTCGATCTTCAGGGCCACCATGGCGTGCTCCAATGCCAGCCCCGGCCGGCCCCTGGTCAGATATAGCTCACCGAGTTCGACATACAATCTCGGATCATGCGGCGAGTTTTCGATGGCCTGTTGCAATTGATCGATGGCCTCATCAACGCGACCTTGCTCAACCAGCGCCGTTGCCAGGTGTTGGCGAATCCGTTGATCTTCGGGGCAGGCTTCGGCTGCCTGATTTAACAGATTCTCGGCTTGATCGGCCTGGCCTTGATGCAAGGCATTTAGTCCGTGATAGGTGAGGTCCCGCACCGCAGCGATATTGGCATCGTGACCCCCGGGTCGCAGCGAATGGCAACCGCTGAGCGCGACCAGCAGGATCACGCAAATCGGATATCGGGAACGACCAATCAACGAGTGGCTCTTTCAGTTTTGGAGGGAAGGCTGGCTCGGCGCGCAACACGCGGTGGGCGACAATAGCAACCTGGCGTATCATTGGATATATCGATCCAGTTTCACTGGAATATCCACTAACTTTTACCAACCACTCCCGGACCAGCCACGATGACAGCAGTATTTGACCAGCACGGGTTGAGATTCCAGTATCC
>JBPCVB010000769.1:0-7762 GCA_051010855.1 Pirellulaceae bacterium
TGGCAATTTGCTTTTTGGTTTACAAATGAACGGAGCCTGGGACGTAGCACCCATCGATTCAGCAAATAAATCTGCATTGCCAGGGGCCATTGGTGCGGCCACTGCGAACGTGTTTATTACTCCGGAAGTGGACAACGCTCAATATACCGGTACCAGAACATTCCTTAACTCAGCAGCACTGTTGGCCGCTGTTTCAGATGAAACGAATTGGACCGGCAGCAATTCAGCAATCATGCTTGATGGAAGTTCGTTTCAATTTATTCCGGAACCAAGCTCGCTGCTCTTGTTCGGATCAATAGCATCCGTTCTCGCTTACCGGCGGCGACGCTAAACAACAACGTATATCATCCACAGCCCGTCCGAGTCTGGATGGGCTTTTTGTTTGGCACTGTTAAAAATACTGGGGCACTTAAATGCGGCTCGGACGGAGCCTCGCCCTCCCAAAGACGTGGCGTAGCCCAAACTAGTTCCGCACGATCTTGCGGGTCAGCCACCAGCCGACGAGTAGCAGGACGATGTTGCCGAGCCAGACGATAGGTGGTGGCATGTCGCCGGACTTGGCGTTGCCGACGCCGAACATCAAGAGCGGGTAGTAGACGATCAGGATCGGGATGAAGCACATGGCGAACGTGTTCCAGAAGTCGCTACGTCGCAGGTAAATCGCCAGCGGTGCGCCTACCATCACAAAACACAGGCAGCTGAACCCGTTGGCCCAGCGTCGCCAGGGCTCGGTCTGCAGCCTGTAGACCCGTTCCTGACCGTTGGCCAGGTCCGAAATCAGGGCCGGCCAGCGGGGATGGGTGAGACTGACGAAATCGCCGCCCAGCATCTGAAAGGCGGCCTGCATGGCCAGCTGACGCCTCTGTGTGTCATTGCGTTCATTCTGACGCTGAATCTCACCCCTCATAACGCGTAGGGGCAAGTTCGACGGACTCTCGTCGCGGGTCTCTCGCCTCGTCGCATTGCGCAGCGGTATCGGCACATCGCCATCAGGCAGCACCGCATTGAACCCTTCCTCGGACAAATTGGCCAGCGCGTTGCGGACCGAAAAGATCAACACGTCCTTTTCGGGATCGACCGACAACCGCGCGGACTCGGCGCTAAACTGAAAATCGCCCTGGTTGTCCTCGCCGTAAATGTGCACGACGGGACGAATCAGCAAGTCGTCCTGCACGTCGTCGACGAAGATGGCGACACGGCCGTTTTGATAGGATCGCTGCGAATGCAGCACCGCGTAGATCGTCTTCTCAACCGAATTCAGCACGACCCGATACACACCGCCGCGACCCCAGCTGACGGCGAGATCATTCAGGTACACGGTCACGATGCTTAGCCCAAAGGCCATGACGATCACCGGCCAAACAACAGCCATCGGCGAAATCCCCATCGCCTTGACCGCTGTGATCTCGTTGTTGCTGGCCATACGACCGAGCACCATGCAAGTGGAGAACAGAATGGTGCCGGGAATGGCAAAGCACAGTGCATTGGGAACCACGAACGGGATCAGCTGAAGAATCGTCAGAGGCGTAAGGTTCTGGCGAATGGCTTCCTGCACCAGGCCCACGATCAGCATCATGGCCGTCATGCCAGACAGCGTGACCAGGAACACCTTGGTCAACTCGAGGCATACGTAACGAGTCAGGATCTTCATGCGAGGGCCGTCACCGAAGTCAATTGCGGGCCGGGACCTTAGCAATTGCCGTCAGCCGGGAGAACCACAATTGGCGGGCGACAGCGTGAAAGTGCCAGCACGTTGTGCAGCCTCCAAGCTCTGGACCTGGTTCGTCGGGACGTTGAGGCTCCTGCCGAAACAACCAACGGTGGTTCCTGTCTCGGCCGAAGCCTCGACCTCCCAATTGCGGGCCAGTGCCTAGCCGCTTGAGTCAATTCCCGTATCGGCAGCGCCTTGGCGGGAATGTTTCCGCAACTGTTCCATCAGGAAACAAATGCTGCGGGCGTAGCAGCGAATCGCCATCGCCTGGTCGTTGGTTTTGACCGATTCGTTGGCCTTCTCGACCAGCCGTTCCATCTTGGTCCAGTCGACATTCCATTTCTGGTCGACAGCTGCCTTTTGTAACTCGCTGGTGATATTCTCAAGCTGCGCGATTACCTGTTTGCCTGACGCCGAACTCGTTTGCGTATAAGGCGCCTTGCCAAATCGCTGGCCGTTTCCCAGAGTAATGCCGCCGGACAGCGTGCCGGACATCTGAATCAAGATCCACACCAGCGATCCGAGTGCAATGACCCCCGGGATCACAGCCGGGAACAGTTGCCAGGACGTCAGAAAGAAGACCAGCGCCGTTAGTGCGAACACGGAAAAAAGGCCGACGGACATCGGATTGAGCTTCATTTTTCGCGCACCGACTCGTAGCGGTCCGCTATTGTTGGCGGCCGTCGCCATCCGCTGGTCCAGCACCTTTATGATAATCAGCGTGATATTGTCGGGACCGCCTCGCAAATTGCCGAGGTCGACCAGCACCCGAGCTGCTTCCTTGGTGGGCAAATTGGCCAGGATCGGGCCGAGCTCGCTGTCTTCGACCTGGCCAGTCAGCCCGTCACTGCAGAGCAGAAAAATGTCGCCTACCTGGACCGGGAAAGGGCCTTCAAGATCGACGTTGACACTGGGATAGGGACCCAACGAACGTGTGATCACGTTCTTGGGAACCAGGGCGGCGTTTTCGTCGTTGGGGTCGAGATTGCCGGCAGCCTGCATCTCCCACACGAGACTATGATCGAACGTCAATTGTTCCAGCGTGTTGTTGCGTACTCGATAAACGCGGCTGTCCCCCACATGAGCGATCACGGCACCTTGCGGCAGTAGCGTCAGCACACTGCACGTGGTCCCCATGTTGTAGAAGTCCTCGTTGGCTTGGCCCTTGCGGTGAATGGCTGAGTTGGCGTCGGTGACGGCCTGACGCAGGGCTTCGGGCGGCGAAACATCTGTGTATTTGGTGTATAGATGAGGGATCTTGTCGACGGCGATTTCGCTGGCCAGTTCACCAGCCGCATGGGCTCCCATGCCGTCGGCGACCAAAAACAGGTGCCCCAGTTCTTCCCACCGCGTCATGCTGGTGGCCAAAGTGACACAGAAGTTGTCCTGGTTGGTAGCGCGGCGCATGCCCAAATCGGAGATGTAGGAAATCTCCAGATATTGGTCCCAGTTGACTGCTGAATCAGACATCGATAATCGCTATCGGGGCACTGCAAACACGGGGCGTGTCACGATTTATGTTAATTGCGCACCGTTTCGATGCTTGAAAAATGTGCAGGGCCAGCACCATTCACCCGGAATAGCGTGGCCTGGTCCAGTGCCGCCAGCCGGAGCTTGTCAGGCAATTGTATCCCATCGCCAGCGGGCAGCGATAGCAGCCTGGGCAAATCCCGGGATTCCGGCAGCTTCGGTATGTATTCGAATCGAGCGGGACACTATAGTTGCCGCCCGTCTCGGGCCATACCGATCATGTTGTTGCCGGGGAATCCGAATTGCCTAGATGCCATCTGGCCAGTTACCTGTTATTGGCGACCGCGCTGTTTGCCGTGTTCCATACCGGATGCGTGCAGCGCCGAATTCTCGTTCGTAGTAACCCCGAGGGTGCGCTGGTCAGCATCGATCGCCAGCCGATCGGACACACACCTGTGGCAGTCCCGTTCACTTACTATGGCACGCGGGAAATCCACGTCGAGAAGGACGGGTACCAGACCCAGCATGTAAAGCACCGATTCAAGGCTCCGTGGTATCAAATCCCTCCGCTGGATTTCATCACCGACAACTTCTGGCCCAGAGAGATTCGTGACGATCGCATGGTCAACTTCGATCTGACACCACAGGTTGCAGTAGACGAGAATTTTTTGCTGGATCGAGCCAACCAACTGCGTGGCAATGCATCGCGAGGCACGATCGCCATGCCGCTGGCCCATCAACGGCCAGACGATACGCCCGTCGACAGCGAGCCACAGCAAACGGCCATCCTACCGGGTACTGTATTGAATCGGAACTCTCGGTAGCTCCAGGATATTGCCCTTGGGCATGCCAAATGCCGGAGTACGATCAAAGGCCCTGCGAAGTCCCACCACCTGGCTGGGGTCCCGCGCAACGCCATCGACTGCAAACCGGATATCGTTCATCAACGGACGCAACTGGATGCTGATGTCGCGGGCATTACGAATGGTCTCATTCAAATTGTCGTACAGTTCCGGATCGTTGATCAGTCGACTCAGTGTGCCCTGATTGTTGCCCAGGCCTTCGGCAAAGGAACCGATGTCGGTGATCATTGAATCGAGCCGCTGCAGGCTGTTGTTGAGCGTGTAGATCAGCTCAGGGCCTTCGTTACCCAGCGCCGCCGTAAAGTCGGTCAGGTTGCTGAGGTTTTCGTCGGCACGTTCGGCAACGGTGGTAAAGCCATTGATGGTGGACTGGGCATCAACCACTGCGACGTTGATCTCATCCAGCAACTGGGGCAGACTCTCGATGGCCACCCGGATATTTTCGCGTGTATCGGGATCCCCGACGACTTCGTTCACGTTGACCATAAACTGGTTGAAGTTCTCGATCGCCGTCTCGGCTTTCACAGACAGCTGTCTGGCGTTGGACAAGAATTCCTTGATGTCGCTGTTTTCATCCTCGAAGGCCGTTTGGATGGTACTGGTCAACGCCGAAATCTGCGCGCCGGCTTCCGCGACTGTGTCTCCCGCCGTTTGCCCGGACTCAAGTGTATCCTCGATTTGCCGTTCGAGATTTAGGGCCGCATCAATCAGGTCCAGAGGATCACGTTCAACCGCGACATTGGTCGTCGCGACGGCCATCCGATCGGTCAATGCGGTTCCGCGATCCGGATCCGGACCAGCCAGGACATCGATCACAGCGTCACCCAGAAATGAGGCCGTACCGATCCGCACGATCTCGTTTTCGTAGATCGCCTCGTCGGTTCTGATTTTCAGCGTTAGCAGCACGCTGCGATCCTGGTTCTCAACCTCCGACACACGTCCGATGAGGATGCCGTTCTTGCGTACCGGTGTATTGACCGTGACGTTGGGAGCGGTCGGGGCTTCGACAAAGACCGTGTACTGGGACTGCCAGCCTTCTCCAAACAGGAAGACCAGAATGGCCAGAATCAGCGCAGCACAGATCACGACAATGCCCACTCGCCAGGCAAGTTGAGTTTCATTCATCGCAATTCGTGTCCTGCGTGTGTTTAACGCTTAGCGACCGTTGGCCGCCCGCATTTCCATGAGTCGTTCACCGGCCTCGCCATTGACGAATTGTCGCACGCGACGGTCGCGTGACGTCACCAATTCCTCAGGCGTGCCATCAAAAATGATCTGTGATTCACCGGGTTCCAGCCGCTCGATCGGGAACAGCATAATCGTGCGATCTGCGACGTTGCCAGCCGTTTTCATATCGTGAGTTACGACGATACTTGTTACCGGGTTCCGTCGTCGGGTTCGCAAGATCAGTTCATTGATCACGTCACTCATAATCGGATCCAGACCCGTGGTCGGCTCGTCATACATCATGATTTCCGGTTTCATGATCAGGGCCCGTGCCAGGCCGACCCGTTTGCGCATACCTCCCGACAACTCAGCCGGTTTCTTGAATACCACTTCGTCGGGCAAGCCGACTTCGGATAGCCGCGACAGCACTTCTTCGCGGATCTCGGCTTGCGTGTGCTGTCCGTGTTGCCGTAAGGGGAACGCCACGTTTTGTCCGACGGTCATGCTGTCAAACAAGGCAGCACTCTGAAAAAGATATCCAAATCGCGTTCGTGTCCGACTGATCTCCCGTTCGTTCAGCCGGTGAATATTGCTTCCGTCAAAATTGACCGTGCCAGTGGTCGGGCGTATCAAAGCAATGATGGTTTTCATCAGGACGGTCTTGCCGCAACCACTTTCACCAATCACGACCAAAGTTTGTCCCACCGGTATGCTCAGACTGATGTCGCGCAGCACCGACTGGGTGCCGAACCGGACCGACAGGTCCGAAATCTCCACCAGTGGTTCGTTGTCGCGAATCAGTTCATCTATCATCGTGCGTGCCTGCTCCTAAAAAAGCTTCGTTCCCTGGGGAAATATCAGGAAGTAAAGTTTGTCGAGGAAAATCGACAAGAACAAATCGAGTGTCAAAATTAAAACAAACGAAAATACAAAGGATGCTGTCGCTGCCCTGCCGACGCCTTCAGCACCGGGATTGCAAAAAAAGCCTTGATAACAGCTGACCAACGCAATCGCCGCGCCAAAAAATATACTCTTGGCCAACCCTGAAAACATGTCGAACCAGCCCACGAACTGCGCGCTGTTATACCAGTAGTGATGCGTATCAATTCCCAGCACCATGTCGCTGTAAAAGTAGGCTCCGGCGACTCCCATAAAGTCTGCCATAATCGTAAGCGTGGGAATCATGAAAATGCAGGCAAGGAATCTAGGCACCACCAGATAGTGAACCGGATTGGAGCCCATCGCCGACAACGCGTCGATCTGCTCAGTCACCCGCATCGTTCCCAATTCGGCGGCCATGGCACTGCCGACACGACCGGCCAGCATCGTTGCGGCCAGCACCGGCCCCAACTCCCGAACCAGCGTCATATTAATAACGGCGCCCATGCGAGTCTCCAGCCCCAGTTGACTGAACTGGTAATAGCTCTGGACCGCAAGGACCATCCCGATAAATGTTCCCGTCAATGCAACAACCGGCAAGCTGAGTACGCCCACCTGGTAGAAATTCGGCCAGATTGTCTCTCGCCTCGGCGGTCTGGCAAACATCCAGCCAGCCGTACGGCCGGTAAACAAGCTGAAGTTCCCAATCGATATCACAGTCTGGATAACGACCCGGCCCCAGTCGGCGATCCACGCATTGATGCGACCCAATTCGGGAGCCGACGAGTTGTTCGAATTGGAAATCGAAGGTGATGACACGGCCGGGGGAGACCTTGAATAATCACTGACAGTAAACTTGAGCGCAGGTTGATCCACAAATGCAGCAATCCTGCATCATCTGAATCGGCATGCCAGGATTTGCCACTTGAGGCGACTTTGATGATTGTCGGGTGCTAGCGTGGCGCGATTGCAAACCAAACGATGGGCTAGCAAGGGGATGTACTCTTTGAGCCAATCGCCGTTGATGACGACAACGACCAGGATGGAAATACAAGCACAAGCGCAAGCGAGTGGTTCCGGGCAAACGCGTCAGTGATAGGAACCTCTTGCGAACCCGATTACGACGACGACAACGACGACGATTACGAGAAGAAGGTTTAGCCCGCGGTGCCCGCTTCATTGCCAGCAAGACAGCGGGCCAGCGCCTGATCCAGATCGGCAATCAAATCGTCAACCAACTCGATTCCGACTGAAAAACGGACAAGTCGTTCGCTGATACCCAATTGCTGGCGTGTCTCTTCGGGCATGAGGCGATGTGAGGTAAACATGGGCATCGTCATCGTGCTTTCAACACCGCCCAGGCTGGTGGCGGGCGTGATCAGCTTGAGCGCCCCGAGAAAATCACGGTACGAAACGGACTCGGCCAGATTAAACGACAACATACCGCCAAATCCAGTCATCAGTGACGCGGCCAGCGAGTGGTCGGGGTGCGTTTCCAGTCCCGGGTAGAAGACCTGCTCTATTGCTGCTTGCCCGGCCAGATATCTTGCGACCTCCAGTGCGTTTTCACTTTGACGCTCTACGCGAACAGCCAACGTCTTCAAGCTGCGTTCAATCAGGTAACAGGTCAATCCGTTGAGGCAGCCTCCGTAATTGATGGCTTTCTTGCGAA
>JBPCVB010000770.1:0-3431 GCA_051010855.1 Pirellulaceae bacterium
GCGTCGGACCAACCTCATTTGCCGGGGCTGGTGCAGGGATATTTCGGCGATAACAATCCATTTGGACTTTCGGGCAACTCAGTCGCCGATGGACGCTACGTGATCAATCCACAGTTTGAATGGTGCGGGGGAGGTTTTTTGTCGACTTCAGCTGACCTCGCGTGTCTGGCACGCGCCATTCATGATCAGGATTTGATTCCGGCCGAAGTGCATCAACAACAGGTTCAGGCTGTAAACTTTCGAACAGGCGAACCTGCTGAAACCGGTTACGGCCTGGGCACGTTTGTCTGGAAAACGGATCTCGGGCTGTTTTACGGTCACGCCGGAATCATGCCCGGTTACCTGACGCAGGTCGAATACTCGCCCGAGCACGGATTTGCCGTAGCCCTGCAATGCAACAGCGACGCGGATATGGGCCAGCACCATCACACTCAAGTTCAGAAGTTGGCCCAGGTCGTGACTGATTACTTGCAACAGGACAGGGACTAGTCCCTTGTCAGGCAAATAGTTGAAACTGAAGCGCTGCGTTCCGGGTTTGCCTTGCTGAATCCACTTAACAATCACGGAGTCTGTTTCATGCGTATCGAACGCCTGTTGCCGTTTGTCGGTTGCCTGTTTTTTGTGGCCTTGTCAGTTCCCCAGGTGATGGAGGCCCAGACGGCTACGGCCGAGTCGATCGATCGGGCTGAATTGGTGCGCAAAATCGATGCCATGCTGGAAGAGGCCTTTGCCGCCGATCAGCCGGGAGCAGCCGTTATCGTGACCCGTGGCGGACAAACCGAATACGTGGCGGCAAGAGGCATGGCCGACCTTGAGCTGGAAGTACCCCTGCGGGCCGACATGGTGTTTCGACTGGGTTCGATCACCAAACAGTTTACGGCCGCCGCCATCATGCTGCTGGTCGAGGAAGGCAAGGTTTCGCTCGACGACGAGATCACCAAATTCCTGCCGGACTATCCGACTCAGGGCGCAACTATCACCGTTGAACACTTGCTCACTCACACGTCCGGCATTCGCAGTTACACCGACATGCCGGGCTGGATGGAGACCAAGATCGTCAATCCGTTGACCGTCAAGGAACTAGTTGACGGGTTCAAGAACGAGCCGATGGATTTCCAGCCCGACGAACAGTTTCGCTACAACAATTCGGGCTACATCCTGCTAGGTGCGATTATTGAAGAGGCTTCCGGCCAATCCTATGCCGATTTCATCCGCGAGCGAATTTTTGAGCCACTGCAAATGTCCCATTCGTACTATGGCGATCACGCGGACATCATCAATAATCGCGCGGCCGGTTACGACGGACCGTTGGACAATCCGCAAAATGCGAAATACCTGGACATGTCCCAGCCATACGCCGCCGGTTCGTTGTTGTCGACGGTGGAAGATCTCGGCAAATGGAATAGGGCGCTGTTTGGCGGCAAGGTGGTTAACAAGGAATCCCTGGAACGTATGACAACCAATTATCGGCTGGCCGATGACTCGGAAGCAGGTTACGGGTATGGATTGGTGCCGGGTGACGTGCGTGGACACAAGTCCGTTTCACATGGAGGCGGTATCTTTGGATTCGTCACGTACGGAACCTACCTGCCTGATCACGATGTGTACGTAGCGATTCTTTGTAATTCGACTTCACACAATCCGGGTCGACTGGGCAGTCGCATCGCTGCACTGGCTGCTGGCGATCCGTTCCCGGAATTCAAGGCCGTTGAGATTAGCGAAGATATACTTCAGCGCTACGTCGGTGTGTACAAGATTGATGAGGAATCCCGCCGTTACGTTACGCTCGAGGACGGGCAGCTGTTTACCATACGCACCGGTAGTTCCCGGCTGGCCGCTCTGCCTTTTTCCGAAACGGAGTTCTATTACGAAGCTACTCCCAGCCACTTCGAGTTTGTCGTGGACGACGAAGGCGTCGTAACCGGAATGCGAATGTATCAGGGTGGCAGCAAAACTGCCGAAGCGGCGACGAAAGTTGATGAGGAAATGTTAGCCGAACGGGAAATCGCCGACGTCGATTTCGCTATCTACGATGACTACGTGGGCGAATACGAACTGGCACCAGGATTTTCCATTACGGTAACGCGTGACGGTGACCGGCTGTTGGCCCAGGGGACCGGACAGCCCGCACTGGAGATCTTTCCGGCTTCGGAGACAACGTATTTTCCCAGGGAGGTGGAAGCAGAAATGACGTTCGTGCGCGACGAGGACGGCAAGGTCAACGAACTGATGCTGAAACAGGGTGGCGCCGAAATCACCGGCAAACGCAAGGAATGAGCGTGCGTTTAGCGCTCTCGCGTCGAGCTTTCGCGTGTGGAACGAGCAGGCTGGCTGCGGCCAAAAATGCTCCGCATTTCTGCCCGTGTGACTCGACCATCGCCATCGGAATCAAAACGCTCGATGGAGCGTGCAGCTCGACCTTCCACAGCGTCGATCACCCCATTGCCGTCGGTATCGTATCGATCCATGAAGGCATCGATGTAACGCTGTTCCCGATCTGAGCTGGCCGTGGTGACCGACTCGCCTGCGGTCATGATGCGTGTGATGCTGTCGACCGCGGCCAGACGAACTCGCTCGTCCTGATGGTCGCATTGGCCAGCCAGAAAAGGCAAACCCTCCTGTGCCGCTTCGCCATACTCACCGATCGTGGTGAGAATCTGCAACTGAAACTCGACCGGAGAGCTGCGAAAGATCTCTTCAAGCACTGGCAGGATGGCAGGCAATTGCTGCGAGTTTTTCGCCATAACTGTCAACAACAAGCCCTTGCGCTCAGTCGATGTCTCACTGGATTGGAACTGCTGCAAAAGTTTGTCCACGAATTCAGCTTGCCATGCCCCGGCAAAATTGCGTGCAGCGTCCTGGGCAATTTGCTGGTTGTCGGACGACAGCATCTGGAACAGCAGTTGTCCCTTGGTCTGGTCGTCCCATGCCTGTCGTTTCACGACGCGCATGGCAGCTTCGCGGGTTTCTGAATCCTCATCCAGCAAAGACTCGCCGATGGCGTCGATGACCGAATCGCTGGATGTTTTGATGCGCGACAACGCAAACCAGGCTGCATTACGGACTTCCGGATTGTCGTCGTGGATGGCATCGACCAGAGCGGCCGTGGCCAGTTCGAGCGCTTCGGCTGCTTCCTCCTCCTGGGCCAGGCAGATGGCGGGGCCGCAGGTCAACAACAGGACGAAGGCCAGACGGAATGTGCGATGCATGGGGGACTCCCTCGTTGGCTTGGGGATGGCTACTTGTTTTAACCGCCCGTAGCCCGTCGGGTTCCGCGGGGATGTTGGTCAGAAGAACAGTTGTGAACAGGTTTTCCCTGGGCAGGAGGTCCTTGGCGTGAGCCGCACCAGCGGCAAATCCCGGTTTTTCCAGAATTTACTTGCATTTTGCTAGCACAGGCTCGATAACTGTACAAATGTACAGTTCTGCCG
>JBPCVB010000771.1:0-4090 GCA_051010855.1 Pirellulaceae bacterium
GGCCGCCATCGGCCGGGCCAATCAGGAAATACGACAAGCCCTGGAGCGGTTCGTGACGGACGTTTGATCCCCGCGCTCTTCCGGCATTCATACCAAGAGGAATTCGATGAAGTTCAGTGCTGACGAAATCGCTTCGGTCATCCAGCAGGAGATCGACCAATACGATAGCCAGGTTGATGTGCGGGAAGTGGGAACCGTACTGGAAGTGGGTGACGGAATTGCACGAGTCCATGGTTTGACCGGCGTCGCCGCGGGTGAAATGGTCGAGTTCCCCGGTGGCATCATCGGGCTGGCCTTTAACCTCGAGGAAAACAGTGTCGGGATTATTATTCTCGGCAGCTACCTGGAGATTAACGAAGGCGACGAAGTGCGGGCACTCAAGTCGCTGCTGTCGGTGCCGGTTGGTGATGCCGTTGTCGGACGCGTCATCGATCCGCTCGGCAACCCGCTGGACGGCAAGGGCCCGATCAACTCGGACGCAACCCGCCCGGTGGAAATTATCGCGCCGGGCGTTGCCGAACGAAAAGGTGTGCATGAACCGATGCAGACTGGCATCAAGGCGGTCGACGCCATGACGCCCGTCGGTCGCGGACAACGCGAACTGGTTATTGGTGACCGCAAGACGGGCAAGACCGCGATCGCCATCGACGCCATCATCAATCAGAAAGACACCGGCGTTAAATGCTTTTACGTGGCCATCGGCCAGAAAGACAGCTCGGTCGCCGGTGTCATCGGAGTTCTGGAGGAAACCGGCGCGATGGACTACACGACCGTGGTCGTGTCTGGTGCCAGTACTCCCGCTCCACTGCAGTACATTGCTCCCTATGCCGGTACCGCCATGGCCGAGCATTTCATGTGGCAAGGCCAGCATTGTCTGGTCGTCTACGATGACTTGTCCAAACAGGCCGTTGCCTACCGCGAACTGTCCTTGCTGATGCGTCGTCCGCCGGGTCGCGAAGCGTATCCGGGCGACGTGTTTTACTGCCACAGCCGTCTGCTGGAACGCTCTGCGAAACTCAGCGACGAATTGGGCGGCGGCTCGATTACGTCATTGCCGATCATCGAGACGCTGGAAGGCGAGGTTTCCGCATACATTCCGACCAACGTGATCTCGATTACCGACGGTCAGATTTATGTACAGCCGGATTTATTCTTCCGCGGAGTTCGGCCGGCCATGAATGCTGGTATCTCGGTTTCCCGTGTAGGTGGTGCTGCCCAGGTGAAGGCCATGAAGAACGTCGCCGGTGGTTTGCGTCTGGACCTTGCTGCTTTCCGCGAACTGGAGGCCTTTGCCCAACTCGGTACCGATCTGGACGCCGCCACCCAGGCCCAGCTGGACCGCGGTTACCGCATGGTGGAATTGCTCAAACAAGGTCAGTACAAGCCCTTGAATGTGGTCGACCAGATCATGGTCATTTACGCCGGCTCAGCAGGTCACCTGGACAAGATCCCCGTTGACCAGGTGCCACGTTGGGAAGAGGAGTTCCTCACGTTCATTCACGACAAAAAGAAAGACGTGTGGGATATGCTCGACCAGGCGAAAAACGATGGCGATTGCATGAAGAAGAAGGAGCATCCCGTGACGCAGGCCGTCAACGCTGTCATGGACGAGTTCAACAGCTCATTTAACACATCTTTCAAGTAATCAATCCAATAGTAGCGGAAGTCGCCTGACTTCCAAACAACACACCAAAACGGCGGAAGTCTGGAGACTTCCGCCACCAGGACCAGACATGGCCAATCCCCGAGCACTCGATAAACGCCGCAAGTCGATTCGCAATATCAAAAAGATTACGCGAACGATGGAATTGATCGCTACCGCGCGATTCAAGAAGGCCATGGACCGCGCCTCGGCTGCCACTGCCTACACCGAACGGATCACGCAAGTGGTCGCCGATCTGGCCAACGCCGGTCTGGAAGTGTCCCATCCGTTGCTGGAGGAGCATGCCGAGACAAAGTCATCGGCGTTGCTGGTGTTGACCGCCAATCGGGGATTGTGCGGTGGTTACAACGGCAACGTGATTCGGATGGCCGCCAACCGGCGCAAGGAACTGCTGGAACTGACGCCCGAGTTCGTCATGGATGTGTCGGGCAAACGCGGGATCTCGGGGTTCAAGTTCCGTAATGTCGAAATTAACCAGGCATTTCTGCAGTTTGACGATCAGCCGGCGTTTGAGGACGTCGACCAGATCGCGGAAGTCTACCTGCAAAAGTATATCGCTGGCGAACTCGATCGACTGGACGTCGTGTATACACAATTCCATTCGATCGCCAAACAAACGGCAATGGTCGAAACCCTGTTGCCCATGGGGTCCCTGGTGGAGTCGCCGGAGGAATCGAAAGGCGAACAGAAAGCCAAATCGGTTTACGAATTTGTGCCTTCGGCCAGCAGCATTCTGGAAGAAGTCGTGCCGACCAGTTTCAAGGTCAAATTGTTCAAGTGTTTTCTGGATGCCGCCGTCAGCGAGCAGATCGCCCGCATGGTGGCCATGAAGAGCGCAACCGAAAACGCCAACGAAATGATCCGAATGCTCTCGATGACCTACAACCGTGCCCGTCAGTCCAAGATCACTGGCGAGATTATGGAAGTGATCGGTGGCGTCGAGGCCCTCGAAGGTTAGCAGTACAAGTCAAATCAAATTGAAGTTAACGTTAAAGTTGATACGAGCAAAAACATGGCAAACACTGGTCACGTAACACAGGTCATCGGTTCGACGTTCGACGCCGAGTTTCCGGAAGATAGCTTGCCCGCGATCTACAACGCGGTTGCACTGGAAGTCAAGGAAGGTGACAAAACCCGTCGCCTGATGGGTGAGATCTCCAAGCAACTGGGTGGCGGCCGAGTTCGCTGCGTGGCCCTGGGCAGTACCGACGGCGTGGTGCGTGGACAGGAATGCGTCGACACAGGCGGCCCCGTTCAGGTTCCTGTGGGTGAGGAAACACTGGGGCGCGTATTCAACCTGCTGGGCGAGCCGATCGATGGGCGCGGACCCGTTGATGCCAAGGGTACACGCCCGATTCACCGCGATGCACCCATGGTGGAAGAACTTTCCACCAGCACCGAGCTGTTCCCCACCGGGATCAAGGTGATCGATTTGCTGACGCCGTTTGTGCGTGGTGGCAAGGCCGGCCTGTTCGGTGGTGCTGGTCTCGGCAAGACCGTTATTCTGACTGAGTTGATTGCCCGTATCGCCAGTTCCCACGGTGGTTATTCGGTGTTCGCCGGTGTTGGCGAGCGAACTCGTGAAGGCACCGACCTGTGGAACGAAATGCAGGAAACCGAAATTGGTCAAACCGGCCGCAAGGTGATTGAGCAGACTTGCATGGTGTTTGGCCAAATGAACGAGCCACCAGGATCGCGTTTGCGTGTGGCGCTGTCGGCACTGACGATGGCCGAGTACTTCCGTGATCAGACGGGTAAGGACACGTTGTTGTTTGTCGACAACATCTTCCGTTTCTCGCAAGCCGGTTCCGAAGTTTCCGCGCTGCTGGGTCGAATGCCCTCGGCCGTGGGTTACCAGCCGACGCTGGCTACCGAGATGGGTGCCTTGCAGGAACGCATCGCTTCGACAAACAAAGGAGCGATCACGTCGGTCCAAGCCGTTTATGTGCCGGCCGACGACCCGACCGATCCCGCTCCGGCGACCGCCTTTGGCCAGCTGGACGCGTTTATCTATCTCGAGCGATCGATTTCGGAAAAAGGGATTTATCCGGCCGTGGATCCGCTGGCTTCATCCAGCCGGATTCTCGATCCGCAATACGTCGGGGATCGCCATTACGCTATCGCCCGACGTGTGCAAACGACGCTGCAACGATATCGAGAACTGCAGGACATCATCGCCATTCTTGGTGTCGATGAATTGTCGGAAGAAGACAAACTGGTTGTACATCGTGCCCGCCGTATCGAGCGTTTCCTGTCGCAGCCGTTCTTCGTCGCGGAAGTGTTTACCGGCAAGGCAGGTCAAGACACGCCGATCGAGGAAACCATTCGCAGCTTTGAGGAAATCTGCGATGGTAAATGGGATCACCTTCCCGAACAGGCATTCATGTACGTCGGTGCTGTGGAACAGGCCGAAGAGCAGGCCAAGGC
>JBPCVB010000772.1:0-5865 GCA_051010855.1 Pirellulaceae bacterium
ACCTGGAATACCAGGCCCGCGCCGCGTCGATCGCTTCCGATATTTCGTCGACGTTGTAGTCGTGTTTGATGTCATAGTAGATCTCGGATTGTTCGCCCTTGTGAACTTTCCAGCGTCCGCCGACGACATTGAAAAAGGAAACCGGGCTGTCGGATTCCCAAATCACCGTCCGTCGCCCTGCGCTGGTCCGGTCATCCTGTTTGATGCCGACGCCGTTAAAGGTGAAGTCTTCCGGTCCGGTGATTGTTGTCCGCACGTGAAAACGATCGCCGCCCCCGAACAACGGTTTGAGTTGTTCCTCGTAAAAGTCGTCCTCGTACTCTTTCGATTCCGGCTGGTAGTCATCATCCAGACCGGTGGTATCGGAAAAGCCCGGCGCCGGGATGAAAGCCGTCCCGAAACTGGTCATCACCACTCCCGAAGGCAAAATGAACTCAACGGTACCGCCGCCGACTTTCGAAATTCCGTCCGGATACCGTCCGTGAAACGTGTAGGCCAGCGTGGTTGACTCTCCGGGTCCGATCGGGGGATCAAAGCTGAAGAAGTACAGCCCCGATCGATTCTCGGGTTCATAATCCGGCAATTCGGAACCGTCCGGGAAGCCGGGTGTTTGCTCGTCTGTCGTGAACGTGTCGCCCAGCCTCCAGGCAACGTCCTTCCAGTGAGTGCCGGTGGTCAGGGCAAACCGACTGATCGATTCCTCTCGATCATTCGTTAATCGCAGGGTTCCTTCGACCTGCAGCGATTGCTGATCTGGTTCAATGTCCAGCTTGATATCGACACCGGAAACCGCAGGCGGTTTTGTCTTTGCCCAGGTGGCGTAGTTTTGTTGCCAGTATTTCTTTTCCAGATCCTCGACGATTTTTCCCTGGTAGCCTTGATTGACCTGCGACCACAGCATGGATCCAAACACGAAAGGCAGGATCAAAAACGGGATCGCTTTCAGACCAAACTTGCCAATTGCCTTTGGCTTGAATCGCGTAGCCATTTGCACAGCATCCAATCCGCGCCGCCAGAAAATTCGTGCCGCGAGGTAGGTAAACAGGATCGCCAGCGACAAGGCGAACAAACGGTTCAGCCACAGTGCCGGACGATCCATCTCGAATACAGCGATGTCGGACCACGGCGCTGCGCCGGTCAGCATCCAGTTGCTGAACCAGGTCAAGTTGCCGCTGAGGTTCAGATACAACGTTCCGATCAACACCGCAGCGGCAACACCGTAGGTGGTATATCGGTTCCGTGTCAGCACGATAATGAACGTGATGAATGCGCCCCAGACAATAAAGGTTGGCATCAACAAGAACAGCCAATAGGCCGTGAAAGGAAAGATCTCAAACGACACCACGCCCTGGATCAGCAGGATGATAAGGCTGGCGACCAGCGCCGCTGCCATAATCACGACACAAACCGCCGTGTTCGCCAGCGACTTGCCAAACAACATCGCGAACGAACGGGCCGGGGTCGAATAGTAAATCGGAGCCAGCTTTTTGATTCGCTCGCGCATCTGGGATTCGACCGTGAAGAACATCATCAGCAGGCAACCGAGGATGGCCAGCACGGTCAATGCGCCTTCGGCCAGCGAGCCGGAGGTGTGCAGCAGCGGCGTACCGAACGCACCTTCCCGGAAGAATGAGGTCCCAATCACTTCGATGATGATGAAGGGCACAAACAAATACAGACTCGGCGAGTGCCGCAGTTCTTTCAATTCGTAGCGCAAAATGTTCCAGGTGTCATGCAAGAGGCCATTGCCCTGTTGCTTCATTTGCATTGCCGCCAGGCTGCGGAGTTCACCGCTTGCTGTTTTAGCCATGCCGGCATGTTTGGTGTTTGCCTGATCAATTGCCGACAGTGAACCATGTTTGCTGCCGCGCAGCCGACGCCGAAAAAGCGGTACCGTGATTGCCAGCCCCAGCAATCCGGCGGCAATGATCGCAAACCGGCTGATCAAAAATGCCGTGCCCAGTTTGACGGGTTGGGTGTTATAGAATTCGGCGCCGCGATCGACATTAAAGTAAGTCTCGTTCAACCAGCGAGTACCATACGGATCAGCCAGGCACAACATGTTGTTGGCCCACGTCGGTAGCCACAATGGTGACCAGCTGTTGAGAAATAATCCGAACACCAACAGGAAAATCAGCGGGAATGCAAATACCAAAACCGGCTTGCGAGTCAACGTGCCCAGTACAAACGCGGCGCCGGCGAGAAACATCATGGCCGGCAAAATGAACTTCAACGTCGGAAACACGAAATTCTTCAGGCTAAACGGGCCAAAATAGTCGGCGCGGGTTTGGTCCGGGAACACGGACATGAACGACGCAAGCAACAGCACGTTAATTGCCAGGACGGTCAACACCAGCAACGTGCAACCAAGGAACTTGCCGATCAAATACTCTGCGGGTGTCAGTCGTGAACTGTGCAACAGCGGCATGATTCCCGTGTCGTGATCGCGGATTACGGCCAGACCAAACAACACCGTTGCGAAAAACCCGTGAATGATCATCATCATCGCCGCCATCAAACGCGATAATTCAAATTCACTGTTCAGGTGTTGCTTTGTTCCCCCGATGGTGGAGTCACCTCCGACCGCGATTTGGACGTTGCCGGCTGACATACCCCAATACACCAATGCCAGCAGGATGATCCAGACCCAAACCATCGGTCGACGCAGATAGGTGATAAAGTCGTGCCAGGCGATTTGCCAGATTCTTTGGAGCATTTTTTTGGACAGAAGTGTTGGACAGTGGATATCGGTTGCTTCTCGCTTGCGCGTCGGGCTGACCTGCTGAATTCCGCGTCAGGCGGCTACCGCGTCCGCGGATGTCATCATCAGCAGGTAGGCATCTTCCAGCGTCGGTTGTACCGGTACGAAACCGGCGGGTGGACCAATTGACGGGTCTACCTGAATACGCACCCGGTTGCGTCCTTCGACAAGAATTGCCCGGGCGACGTTGTGAGATCGTTGAAACGGGTCAAGCTGATCAACGGCCACATCACCCTCAAACAAGGTTTCGCCGATTTCGGATATGGCAGCCGTGGGAGATGTGTCGGCAATGATGCGTCCATCACGAATCACAGCGAACCGCGAACAAAGGTTGGCGACATCTTCCACAATGTGCGTAGACAAAATCACAATCCGGTCTTCAGCCAGTTCAGCCAGCAGGCGATAAAAACGCAGCCGCTCTTCCGGATCAAGTCCGGCAGTTGGTTCGTCAACAATAATCAACCGGGGATCGCCGGCAATTGCCTGGGCAATTCCCAGTCGCTGTTTCATTCCGCCCGAATACGCTTTCACTTTTCGTTTGGCGGCAAAGCTGAGATTAACCTTTTCCAGCAACTGTTCGGTCAGTTCATTCAGCCCGTGCGGACCGGTCACGCCCTTGAGCTTCAGCAAATATTTCAGCATCGCCCGACCGGTCAGGTGATCATAAAACCCAAACTCCTGCGGCAGGTACCCGAGCTGGTCCCAGATCATTTGCGGCTGTTGCACGATGTCCTTGCCGTACAACTCGGCCGAACCTGCGGTGGGTTCCAGCAGTCCGGCCAGAATGTTCATGAACGTGGATTTGCCGGCGCCGTTCGGTCCCAGCAGGCCAAACATGCCCGGGTCAATTTCCAGGGAAACGCCGCGCAACGCCGCTACTGGCCCGGGATAGATTTTTGTCAGGTCGGTTACCTTGATCATTTGGTTTTTGCTCCCCGATTATTTACACCTTCGCCTCGCAAAGGTTACTCGATTTTTGCCGATAAAGTTTCAATTAGTGGCGAAAGGCGTTTTGCCGGTCATTGGGTGCCGGTTGAAAAACTCGGAGGCTTGCCTCGCAGATGGCGCATAAAAAAAGCCGCAGCGTCCAAAGTAGACACTGCGGCGTATATTAGAATCCTCCGACCGGTTGTAGCGATGGGAGCTACTGGGAGACAGGTGCGAATCGGACGTGCTGAGCACTAGCCACTAATGATTCGGACCTACCCGAAAATTGGTCCCTCAGCCGTAAGCGTCAGAGGAATCTAGTACGTATGTATTGTAGCCCGGAGCAACCAGGTTGCGGTCCGTGCCTAACAAGTTTCGGCAGGCTGACCCGAAAATGTTTGCACAATTCCGAATCTTTCGACCTTGCCAGCCGAAGGGACGATTTATAGGCCAGCATGCTTCGACCGTCCAGTGCAAATAGCACCGCAAAACGCTGCAAAAAATCTCAAAAAAAACTGGCGAAATTTCGGCGCAGCGTTTGCTTGTGAATGCTACGGACACGGTTGCCGGGGAATCATCGTCCCTCGCCGGCGCGTCGGCTATTGATTTGCGGTGAGGCTGACCGGTCAGGCCAGCAAACCGTGAACGACTTTTCCGTGCACATCCGTCAAGCGATAACGCCGTCCCTGATGACGATACGTTAATCGTTCGTGATCGATGCCCAGCATGTGCAGAATGGTGGCCTGAAGGTCGTGAATATGGACTCCGTCGCGGGCGATGTTGTAACTGAATTCGTCCGTCTCGCCCCAACTGGTCCCGGCGCGGACGCCGCCGCCAGCCATCCAGATGGTAAAGCAGCGTGGGTGATGGTCGCGGCCATACTTTTCGGGCGTTAACTTGCCCTGGCAATAGCTGGTACGCCCAAATTCGCCTCCCCAGATCACCAGCGTATCTTCCAACATGCCGCGGTCACGCAGGTCCTTGATCAGCGCAGCAGTGGCCCGGTCGGTCTCCGCACAACTCTTGCGCATGCTGGCTGGCAATGTCGTGTGATGATCCCAACCGCGATGGTACAGCTGGACAAAACGCACTCCGCGTTCGGCCAGTCGACGGGCCATCAGGCAATTGGCTGCAAACGATCCGGGCTTGCGCGAGGCACGTCCGTACAATTTGAAAATATGGTCCGGCTCGTCCGACACATCGGCGACCTCCGGTATGGACTCCTGCATGCGATACGCCATTTCATATTCCTGGATCCGCGACTCAATCTGCGGATCATGGTTGTCGGGCGTCTGCAGCTTGTGCAACTCCGACAAGGCGTCCAGCATGTTGCGTCGCGCCGCCCGTTCCATACCGGCCGGGTTGTCGATGTACAAGACTGGCTGATCGCCTGAACGAAATCGCACACCCGAATACTCGGATGGCAGAAAGCCGCTGCCCCAAAGTCGTGAAAAGATGGGTTGCCCGGCCTGATCCTTGGTGACCAATACGACAAACGATGGCAAGTTGTCGTTTTCGCTGCCTAGCCCGTAATTCAGCCACGAACCCATACTGGGGCGTCCGGGAAACGGAGATCCCGTTTGCAGGAAAGTCACGCCAGGGCCGTGATTAATAGCTTCGGTGTACATCGACTTGATGACGCAAAGTTCATCAGCGATTTCCGATGTCCAGTGAAGCAGTTCGCTGAACCAGTGTCCGGACTCGCCATGCTGGGCAAAATCAAACGGCGTACCCACCAGGGGCAAGCTTGTTTGTCCTGCGCTCATGCCGGTCAGGCGTTGCCCCTGTCGAATTGAATCCGGCAGCTGTTGTCCCTGAAGCTCATTCAGCGCGGGCTTGTGGTCCAGCAGGTCCATTTGGCTGGGCGCACCACTTTGCAGCAAAAAGATTACCCGCTTGGCCCGTGCCGGGTGATGAAGACCTCCCAGCACACCACTGCCGGCCTCGTCCTGTTTGATTGAGCCATCGGCCAGCAACATGTTGGAAAGAGCCAGTGAACCAAAGCCCATGCCGAGCTGGCCAAGCAGTGCGCGACGCGACATGCCTGACGGGTTACTGAATCCGGTGCAAAGTGGGGATTGGTTGTGATTCATGTTTGATGCGATTTGGTTCAACTTAACTGCCTTCTCCCCGAGGGAGAAGGACTACCGCAAGCCCGTTTATCTCCGGAATACTAC
>JBPCVB010000773.1:0-3798 GCA_051010855.1 Pirellulaceae bacterium
GAAACGTAAAACGATAGGTCTCTTTTTCTGTATCGTGTTCACTGGTGCGAGAAAGGTATGCCATGCGGATAGCCAATCCGGTGTCCTGATCGATGTACATGACCCAGCGGTCGAGTCGAATCCAGGCTTCCAGCTTCCAAACTGTCTTGCCGTCGATTTCGGCCGGTCCAACCAGTTCAAAGTCCTTGACAATGTCATTCCATAGTCCGATTGGCATGGCGCCCTGACTGACGAACCGGTGCAGATGATTGGCCCACCTGGCTCGCGGTCCAAGACGGCCGCTGCTTTCAAGGCCCGTTGTGAACATGTGCTCGCCATTATCGACGAGCCCAATCGCTTTTCGTTTCACGGATCCCAACCAACTGCGATAGCTCCACATGGGCTGGGTCCAGGAAATCGCCGATGCCCCGATCAACGATCGCCCATGGTAACGACTGGACTCGCGTGAAGAAGATCGGTTCCGGCTATCCCATTTGATTTGAAAAGAACTCAGGTTTTGCAAGCGTGTTTGCGAGCCATAGCTTTGCACGTAGTAATCAAGGATTGTTTCCCTTGAGGCATCTGGGTCCGGCGGAGTTTGGGCCGGCGACAAAGCGGGAATAGCAACCAGACAACAAGCGAGCAGGCTTATAGAGACCTGATTCGAATTCATGGCACCACCTTTCATTCCAAACTGGTTCATGCGGCCATCGATGGAAAGTGGTGGATACGACAGGGCGTCGTGATTGCAATTATACGGTTTCACTCCGCGATGTAAAAGCAAGTGGAAGGCATTCCGGGGAGTGATCCAACCAGAAAAAAGTTTCACTGATACGCGAAGACATTGGAATCGCGACAACCGTACGACTTGTCGGTGCCGCGCCAAACACAAACAATACGTGTTCTTGCCACGTGGACAAAAAGAGGCCCGTTATGCCGGAATCTGATCAACAATTGGGTTTGGCGTTTGTTATCGTCTCCGACGTCAAACAGCCGGAATCCGCGCCGATCATTGCGGCAGCCAAAGAGATGGGAATAGGGCTCGCGTTGTCTGAAGATCGTGAAACGGAAGAAAACGAGGATCAGCCCGAAATTGATACGTATGATATTGACGGTGGTGGATCACTCATGGTCACTTTAATGCCCGGGCCACATCCTGATGTTGCGGAGATGGCCGGTGGTCCACTGTCCCCTGATGATATGGATGTTTTGATCAACGCGCCCGCTCACTGCATCGTAACCGCGATCGGACTGGAAGGTACTATCGACGAGATCGACATCCGCATGTCCGGGTTGACGGCTGCGGTGCTTAATGGCTGCCACGCTGTGGGGGTGCTAAAAATGCCCGGTGTGCTGTTTCATCGGCCGGAGTTGTACACGGAATGCGCCAAAAGGGGTGTCGATGAAAACGAATTGCCAATGCTAATTTGCGTTGACATTACCGCCGCACGGGAAGGCCCTTCGGAAATGTCTTTTCTCACTCATAATTTGCCCCGTTATGGTCGAGAGGATTTGTACATTACCTGCTCGACTGAAGGAGAAGGCGCATTCGATTTTGTGTTGGATATGATCGGCTGGCTGTTATCCGATCGCGATTACCAGTTGCCCACGGGTGATACGATCGGTCGCAATGCCGACGAGAAAATCAAAATCAACCGCGTCGCTAGCCCGCTGGGTGAGGGACCGGAAGTGATTCACCTCGAATTTGTGTGAAACGACGGTCCTGTGCAACCTGTCAGAACGTGAGTTGCACTGGCAGAGCCAATGGCACCCGGCGCGGAAAAGCAAAATGCAAATTGAAAAATGCAAATTGAAAATTGGGCAGGCCGATGGAATGAACCCGTCGACTAGTCGTCGGTTGAATCCAGGTATTGATTGACAATTGCGCGACCGGGAAAACGACGCTCGACAAGTTCGCTGTCCTGCAACACGATCGTGCCCGAGACAATGATGTGTTGCATTCCCGTTGAATAGTCGAGACCGTTCTCGAAGTCGGCCTTGTCGTTGATGGTGTCAGGATTGAACACGACTAAATCGGCATCAGCTCCGACCTGCACTCTTCCCTTGTTTTTCATGGACGGTGCGATGGTTTCCATCCGTTTGGCAGGCATGATTGTCATCTTGCCTAGCGCGGTCATGAGATCCAGTACCTGACGTTCGCGAACATAGCGACCGAGAACTCGTGCATAAGTCCCGGCTGACCGCGGGTGGGCGCCGGGAGCCCAGGGCATGGCATCGGAAGCGATCATGACGAATGGCGTCTTGACGGCAAGTTCGATCCATTCCTCTTTCATCATGTGAATGATGACGGTCCCCTTTTCTTCGCGATATCGCTTGAAGGACTCCTCGGTAAGTCGCTCACCTGTATCCTGCCATTGCAAGTCGCCATAGCTGATGCCCAGTCGTTCCTGCCAGCCGTCGTCAAAGATTGCTGATTCCAGGGCCGTCGAAGCGGCGGTATACGGATACGCTTCGGTCGTAACATCGATGCCTCGATCGCGAGCCTCGCCAATCAGCTGCAAGATTTCCCTGATCTCACCCAGGCTCATGCTGTTCACATGCAAAATGTGCAACGCCGCGCCGGTGGCGGCCGCATTGGCAATAACCTCTTGCATGGCCGCCATACCCATTTGCCGAACGTGCACAAAAATCGGTACATGCTTTTCAGCGGCGAACTGAAAAACCCGAAAGATCTCGGCGCGTGTAGCGCCGGGATAGTACTGATGGCACATGCCAATCCCCAGGCCACCGTACCGTAGTCCTTCATCGAGCAGCAGCAACATCCGTTCTGTTTCTTCAGGCGACAGACCGTCATCTCGCCTTTGCCGCAGGAATTCCATTTCAGCAAATGCCTGCAGCGGTTCCGATACAGCCACTGCCCGATTGTACTCGGCAATGATCGAATCGCCGTCCGGATCCAGATTGGGCATCGCCAGTACCCGCAGCGTCCCGTGTGAAACCGCTGCACCATAGTGAATTCGGCATGCGCCTTCGCGAGCAGCCATCCACTCGGCGATTCGTGGTGAGCCCCATTCCAGTTCCAGTGCAGTGGTTACTCCGTCAAACAACCGGTACCGAATCGCCTCATCGCTAAATCCGTGCGCATGAAGATCAATGAAACCCGGGGCCACTATGTGTCCCGTTGCATCGAGTGTCACCTCACCGCCGATTGTATCTTCGGTGATGGTGGTGATTCGGCCATCCTGGATCCCAACATTGGCAATGGCATCAAAGCCGGTATCGGGGTCCATCACGCGACCGTTAAGCACCACGATATCGAAGTCCTGAGCGAACATTTGGGCATTGCTCGACAAAAGAAACAGGACGAGCAAGACGGTTTGACAGACGGGTCGCATGCTTTTGTACTCGCGGCACAAGTTGATAGTCAAAAAGACAATAATGTACGGATGCAGGGCATTGCAAACGTCATTCAGGGATACTCGGAAAAAGGCCGGGTTTTCCAACGTTAACAGAGAGCCACAAAACCACTCCGAGTGCGTTGGGCAATTCAGGGACGAATTTCATATTCGACGCATTGATCGGTTTCACGCACCAACTGCATACCGAGACGTTGCATGATGATGATCGAGGCACGGTTTCCATGATCCGACTTGGCATACACTCGATGGAGTCCCTGTCCTGTTTCAACTCCCAATCCCTGGCCCCAGTACTCAGGAAGAAACATCCATGCGAGGGCGCCGGCCATCTTTCCGTCCGCTTCCACACGCGGTTCAATACCACAGCGGCCGATGAACTCGAGGCCTTCGCGTAACAACGTCGCACACAGGCCGAATCCGAACGTCTCATGCTCGGCGACAT
>JBPCVB010000774.1:0-3265 GCA_051010855.1 Pirellulaceae bacterium
CCTGACATCTAAACAGTTTCGGCAAAAGCCCTGATGTCCTTGTCAAACGCGTCCAGCCGCGTGTTCATGGCTTGCCGGGTTTTCAGAAGATCTTCTCCAAGCTCTGCTGCGGGAACGTAAGTGAACATGTACATCTTCACTTTTGGCTCGGTCCCGGACGGCCTCACTGCGACGTAGTTTCCGTCGGCGCTGGTATGCATGATGATCAGGTTATCAGTCGGACCGTCCAAACGAGTGCAGCTTCCGTCGGAATGCCGCGTTTCATTTTTCAGGTAGTCGTCGACTGCGGTGATCTTCAGGCCGCCGATTGAATCGGGACCGTCAACACGCAGTTTGTCCATCAACAGTTGCATTCGCCGCATGCCATCGGAGCCTTCCATGCGGATCGTCGCCAATCGTTCGCGGTGGTACCCGACCTGCTGGTACAGTTCCTCCAGTCGTTGATGCAGCGAAATACCGTTTGCCTTGCATTCCGCCGCCAGCTGCGTCATCAACATGCAAGCTACCGCGCCGTCCTTGTCGCGGGCATAGGTGCCGACCAGGTAGCCGTGCGACTCTTCTGCGCCGAAGACAAATCCGTCGGGACCAACATCATCGATTACGCTGCAAATCCATTTGAATCCAACCAGGTTGTCGCGATACGAACGGGTGTTGTGGAACTCGGCAATTCGCGAAGTCATCATGGACGAAACCAGTGTCGTCACGATGTAATCGGCGGGTGTTTGCTGGCCAGCCTGATTGCGGTGACGAATTACAAAGTCACACAACAATGCGCCCAACTGATTGCCATCCAGAGTCTGCCATTCGCCCTGTATGTCTGTGGTCAATGGAGCCGCAGCACCCATGCGGTCACAATCTGGATCGGACGCCAGAATCAGTTCGCCGCCCGTGCTTTTGGCATATTCAATGATCTCAGTGAACACCTCGGGGTTTTCCGGGTTCGAGACGTGTCCGGGCACGTTGGGAAAATCACCATTGGGTTCGCGATGAGGGCCGTAGATGTCGACGTTGCTGAATCCAACCGCTTCCAGCAATGACTTGACATTAAATTCACCGACTCCATGCAGCGGTGAGAAAATGACATTCAAGTCGCGCGGGCCTTCCACGCTGTGTGGGAGGTGTTGCTGCATAAAGGCCTGGTCAAGTTCCGGGCCGCACAGTTCGATCTTACCGTCGTTGACCGCCTGCTCAAAATCCGCAATTACAAATTCCCCAACTTGCATCACCTGCTCGATGACAGCCTTGTCGTGTGGAGGAATCAGCTGCGCACCGCTGGACCAGTAAACCTTGACCGCATTGTCACTGGGCGGATTGTGGCTGGCCGTCACCATGATGCCGCAGTCACATTTTTTGTGCCGGATCAGGAACGACAGTTGCGGGGTGCTGCGATAATCATCAATGAAAAAAACCTTGAATCCATTGGCCACCATGATCCCGGCGCACAACTCGGCAAACTCCCTGGACCGATGACGCGTGTCGTAGCCGATTGCAAATGACCACGGACCGTCGGGTTTGACGGACTTGACGTAGCTGGCCAGGCCCTGAGCGCTTTCGCCGATCGTTCGCTCGTTGATGGCGTTGCTGCCAAACGGGTACATCATGCCGCGACGACCGCCTGTTCCAAACGGAATCACGGTCCAGAAAACATCGTCGAGTTTTTGCCACTTTTCAGCGGCAATGTGCTCGCAAATGGCGTCACGGTAGCTCGCATAGCGTGGGTCGTCGAGCCACAACTTGATATTGGGAACTGCTGATTCGCTGATTTTGCCCGCGGTCCGGGCTTCCTGAACTTTAGCCATGGCGGTCCGGGCATCGATGGTCGAAGACGTTTCGTTCATATCTGTGTCGTTTGCTTGATTGGATTGGTCGAGAGCACGCCAGATTATCAGGATTTGATCGGCGGCAAAACGCCTTATGCCGGTCCCCCCCGATACCTACTTGGCAAACCGGCACAAATCAGGGATTTTCTGTGCATGGAAAAACCCATCATCAGCGTATCTGGCCTGCGTGGCATTATTGGCAAAAGCCTTGAGCCGACGCTGGCCATGCAATACGTCGCAGCGTTTGCCGGTCAACTGCCAGACGGTCCGATCGTCGTATCGCGAGACGGTCGGTCCAGCGGTCCGATGTTGGCCGGTGCGATTGGCGCCGCCTTGTCCGCCGCTGGCCGAGATGTTCTGTATGCCGATGTCGCTGCCACGCCGACCACGGGCGTACTTGTTCGCCATCTGGCTGTTGCCGGAGGTGTGCAAATCTCGGCCAGTCACAATCCGCCCGAATACAACGGGATCAAGTTGTTCAGCGGCGACGGGCGAGTCATTTCGGCGGTACTTGGCCAGCAAGTGATCGATGCCATGGATGCGACAGTACCATGGGTGTCCTGGGAATACCTGGGTAGCCAAAGCAAAATTGAGGACACCACGTCAGCCCACCTGGAACTGGTCCTCAATACAGTCGATGTTGAAGCGATCCGGCAGCGGAACTTCTCGGTCGTTCTGGACAGCAATCATGGAGCGGGCAGCGTTCTGGGCCGTATCCTGCTGGAATCGCTGAATGCTCGTGCTGTGTTGCTGGGCGATGTTCCCAACGGCCAGTTCGCTCATCCTCCCGAGCCCACCGCGGACAACCTGCAATCGGTATCGGCAGCCGCTCGCAGCAACAATGCCGACATCGTATTTTGCCAGGACCCGGATGCCGATCGACTTGCGATTATCGATGCGGACGGGAATTACATTGGCGAGGAATTTACTTTGGCACTCACATTGCGAAATCGATTGGCACAACGGTCGGGCGATTGCGTGATCAATTGTGCCACCAGTCGCATGTCGATCGACATTGCGCAGGAGTTCGGCGGCCAATGTCATCTGAGCGCCGTTGGCGAAGCCAACGTGTGCGACAAGATGTTCGACGTCAACGCGGTTTATGGCGGTGAGGGCAACGGCGGCCCCATCGATCCGCGAGTCGGCTATGTGCGCGACAGTTTTGTCGGCATGGCCCAGGTGCTGGAGTTAATGGCCTCGACAGGCAAGTCGGTAAAGGACCTGTTGTCTGAGCTGCCTCGGTATGCGATTCACAAGGCGAAGTCCTCGGTCAGCCGTGACCGGTTGCCGGAAATTTTTGACGCTCTGCGGGCGCAGTTCAGCGACACAGCAACCAGCGACATGGATGGGCTGCGTTTTGACTGGCCCGATCGTTGGCTTTTGGTACGACCTAGTAATACCGAACCAATCGTGCGCATCATCTGCGAGGCGGAAGATGGACAGGC
>JBPCVB010000775.1:0-2630 GCA_051010855.1 Pirellulaceae bacterium
TTTCCGGGGTTCTGCGGCGTCCCAGCCCGGAAGCCCGATAAGTTTTTCCGGTCAGGCAGGACATGCCCTTCCCTCAATTTCGACTCACCCGAACGCATGATCGTCGCCAGCTTTCGCCTTCACGACGGCGATCACCCGCCAGGGCCGGAGCCCTGGGGATGAACGGCCAGGAGTGTATGCCGGGTAGATCGAACAGCGAATCAGGCAGCATCTTCCAGCTGGGCTAGATGGGGCCGCGAGGCATTGGAGAAGATGTCGGCAAGCAGGGACATCGTGCATTGCAGGGTTACGGCTATATCCGATGAAGAGATGACGCCAATCAGGGTTTGTCCCATCATTACGGGCACGCAGGAAATGTGTTTGGTGATCATCAGCGTGATGACCCTGTCAATTTCATCGTCGACCTGAACCGTGCAGGGATCGGCGGTCATGAGATCGCGTGCCAATTGGCAATCCTCCTTTTGCATGTCGCGATCACTGATGATACCGGCCAGCTTGCCATCGACATTACAAACCAGCAAGTGATGTACGCCAGCTGTTTTCATCTCGCGCGCGACTCGAGCTCGCGACAGATCCGGGGTGACGCATTTGAGCGAGCCCGACATGATGTCGCGAGCCTGAATGGCACCGTCAATGCCTTTGCTCCATTTGGATGAAAACGCCTGATAGATGCGTTCGCGTTTTTCCAGCAATTTGGTACCGCGTCGTCGACCGTCCTTCTTGATTTGAGTCTTTAACTGACGCAGAACCGTCTGCTTGATGGAATGCGAATCCCCTTCCCCGGCAGGTCTTAGCCACTTGTATGCCAGTGCCAACGCAAGTACGACCAGAAAACCAGCCAACAATGTGACGTAAGAGGACAAGGACGCCGCATGCATCACCGATGATTCCCCGCTGACCGAGTTGGCGCCCGGTGCGTCGGCTATTGCCAACGCGTGACTGGTCCGCGTAAATGGCTGTCGGAATTCGTCGCTTAGTGCGGAGACCCCCCACACTGAAGCCACTGTTACAAGACAAATCAGGATTGTCGGCTCCAATATTGAAACGCCGCGGGGAGTTCTCATTGTTGACCTTTTCTCGTCCGGCCGGACGATGCCTGGGGGATTGGGGAGAGTCGTGCCCCTGGTTGTAACTGCCGACACCCCCTGATCGAGGACTCCACGGGCCGCTTGCCAGCGTGGCCAGGATCTTTTGCCTGTCCCGCAGGGCTTACCGCAGATCGTGCGACATGTAGCGATTGCGCCGGTACATGGCGACGTCGCTATGGCGCCGGGATGTCACGGCGACAATAGACGGCCAATCCAATGAGCAGGGAAACGATGGTGACGCTTCCCAGAACCAGCAAATCAGTCACAGGCCACAAACCGTCGCGGCTGATGTCAGCGGGCTGGTAGTAGTGGAGCAAACTCAGGAACTTGAGTTGTTCGACAGCGGGCAACAAGGACTCCAGAAAATTCATGGCCATCCATGTGATTGCCAGCGCCACAATCACGGCCACCGCGTGCCCGCGGCGGCGAACAAAACAGGAAACCATTGCAGTCAGGCCACCGACGGCCAGGTTAATCGCCAGGAAATTGACGCTGACCATTGCGAAACGCCCAAACCGAATCGGCTCGGTTGGCTCGAAAAACTGTGTGCCAATCCAGATGCCCAGCAACGGGCACAACGCAATGACCACCGCGCCGGCGGCCCACACCCAAGTACCGCTGGCCATGACGGTTGCCCGATGCACCGGCAACGCCAGTAACAAATCAGCTGTCCCCTGGTCGATTTCACCGGCAATGAATTTGGACGCCGACGCGATTATGAAACCCCAGCTCAACGCCAGAATCACAGGATGCAAGTAGCAAATCGCGAACAGGGTGTTGCTGGAAACCGCACCCTCGATCGAGATACCGTATGCCATCTCCAGAATATTGCGCAAGAACCCCACCGATGACATGAATTCCATGAGCTGGGGACCCATGGCCTGCATCGCCCACACAAAAAGGACGACGAAGAAGACGTTGGCATAGACCACGACTGCCAACAGCAACCATGATTCGCGGGCGAATTTTCGCGTGATGGCGACGTTCATGCGACATACTCCGGTGAGCGTACCGCGGAACCGTCGTAATAGGTCAGGAACAGGTCTTCCAGATCCGGCGGCTCAATCGTCACATCGTCCAGGTTCAGTTCGTTTAACCAGGTGAGCAACGCAGGTGTGCTGCCGGACCAGTTACCACGTATCACATGTGTGTCACGTTCGGCGATCTGAAATTTTCCGGGCATTTGATCAGGAATTACGTCGGCGTTGGGCCAGATGATAGTTACACGTCTTAATGCCCGTTGTTGCAAAATACCGATCTCTTCCTGTTCGATGACCTGACCCTCACGGAGGATGATTACGTCATCGCACAATTCCTCGACTTCGCCGAGCGAGTGACTTGAGAACAGAATCGTACGCCCCTGATCGACGATTCGCCGCAGTTCTGCAAACACCGACTTGCGCACCAGCGGGTCGAGGCCAGTGGTTGGTTCGTCGAGGATCAACAAGTCGGGTTGATGCATCAGTGCCTGAATCAGACCCAGTTTTTGCTTCATACCGCTGGAGTAGGCGCGGGTTTTCTTGTCAAGATTCAGATCAAACA
>JBPCVB010000776.1:0-2589 GCA_051010855.1 Pirellulaceae bacterium
GACCCAATATCGCCTGTCGGGGTCAAGCAAGGGATGAACAGTTACGCCAGGCCCGAGCCCGGTGTAGCGAAAGACGAGTCAAAAGCAAAGTAATGGAGAGCCTGCGATGAAGGTGTTCACAACTGGACAGGTCGCCAAGATCTGTAAAGTGGCTCCGCGCACGGTCAGTAAATGGTTCGATTCCGGTCGCCTTAAGGGCTACCGCATTCCCGGATCACAGGACCGACGTATCCCGCGTGAATACTTGATCAAATTCCTTAAAGAACACGGCATGCCGTTGGGCGATTTGGAAGACGAAGCAATGGCCAAGGTTTTGGTTGTTGCCCAGGATCAAGTGTTGATTGAAAATCTCAAGCGCGAATTGCCACCCGAGAAGTCTTTCAAGGTTGCTGTTGCTGCAAGCGGCTTTGAAGCAGGGATTCAAGCTGAAAGCTTTCATCCCGACTGCATCATTGTCGATTTCTCAATCGGCAAGGTGGAAGCCCAGCAGATTTGTCAGAACCTGCGAAAGAATTCTGACTTTGGTGAAACGATTTTGATTGCCCTGTTGCCGGATGACGGCAACCCAATCAGCTTTGATCGTTCCGCCATCAACGAGACGTTCAAAAAACCGTTCGACGCCAACTTGTTGGCTGAACGCTTAAGAACGTTGATCGGTTCCCGCAAGGAACTTGTCTAGCAGTTTCGCCCACTGCAGACTTCGATCGACGTGATATTTCGCCGTCTTTCGCTTATAAACCGCTCGCGGATTGACCCCCGCGGCGGTTTTTTTGTGCGCTCTGCCGGCGCGGTCGCCAGCCGCAATCGGGAGGTCGGGCCTCTGTCCGGGCCGCGAAACCGGGGGGCTCTGCCCCCGGCTTTGAAATCCCGCCCAAACGGGCTAGTTTACGCGTTAACCGAGTGAACGATTTTTCGGTTAAGGGGTCGAAACGGGATTGATATGAGCGATTTCTCGCATCTGGACGACGAGGGCCGGGCTCGCATGGTCGATGTCAGCCAAAAACCGCAAACCGCACGCACCGCGCGGGCTTCGTGCCGTATCCAGATGCAGCGGGAGACGCTCGAGCTGGTCCGTCAGCAGCAGATTGGCAAGGGAGACGTACTGCAGGTAGCGCGTATCGCCGGCATCATGGCGGCCAAGCAAACCTCCATGCTGATTCCCCTGTGTCATCCGCTGGAACTACAGAAAGTTGAAGTGAACCTTGAATTGGTTCCTCCGGACTCAATCGTCGTGTCGGCGCTCGTCAAAACCACGGGCCAAACGGGTTTGGAGATGGAAGCCCTGACGGCAGCCAGTGTGGCGGCCCTGACCATCTACGACATGTGTAAATCAGTTGATCGCGGGATGACGATTAACGAAACCCGACTTGAGGAAAAATCAGGCGGAGCCAGCGGCCATTTCCAGCGAAAGGATAACCAGGAGTGAGTCAGGTATCGGAGAATCGGATCACATTGGCGCTGCCCCGCACCTTGTCGCTGGTCAGTGAACCACTGCAGCGCGTGGAACAAATGCTGAATGTTCAGTTGCAAAGCGAAGTGCCCATTATTGATGAGATGGTGCGGCACGGAGCCGTCACGGGCGGTAAACGGTTTCGGCCAATGTTGATGTTGCTGACGGCCCAGGCTTATGGAGACATCAGCGAACATCACATCATGCTGGCCACATCCGTCGAGATGGTACATGCCGCCAGCCTTGTGCACGATGACATTATCGATAATGCAACGACTCGCCGTCACGTGGCCACCATCAACAGCCGCTGGGGCAATCAGGGTGCTGTGCTGTTCGGAGACTACCTGTTTACACGAGCCTTTTACCTATCCAGTTTGACCGGTTGTGTTGACGCCTGTCGCATCCTCGGCGATGCCACCAACACGGTCTGCGAAGGTGAATTGCAACAAAACGATGTGGCCGGGAATTTTGACACGACCATCGACGAATACCTGGACGTCATCTCACGCAAGACCGCAGCACTTTGCGGCTGTGCGACACGCCTGGGAGCATGGTTCTCGTCCCGCAATGACAGGGAATCGGAGCGCTGGCGCAGGGCGGGACACAACTTCGGTCTGGCCTTCCAGATCGTTGACGACGTTCTCGACTACCGAGGCGACGCCAACCAATGCGGCAAGACACTGGGCACCGACCTGCAAACCGCCAAACCAACGTTGCCGGTACTGATCGGCCTGCAATCGCTGGACGACTCAGCCCGCGCCGAATGGATTGATGCACTTGCCCGACACAGTGCCAGCCGATCCGAAGTCTGTGACTGGCTGCAATCCAGTGGCGCCTGCCAGCAATCCATGGACATGGCAATCGCATTGGTCGAAGAAGCATTGACGTTGGTCGCCCAACAAAAGAATGATGCCGTTGCAGCAGCTTTTGCCGAACTCGGCCAATTCCTGTTGGGGCGCAATCACTGAAATCACCAGTTAAGGTTCGCAGGCTCGCGCATCATGTCTGCAACATCGCTGATCGCGACCGTGCTGAAGGGACTGCTGGCGAACAGTGACTATGGGTTTGACGAACGTTGCCTAACGCGGCGTTTGCGCCAGTTGCACGGTCAGACCATCGGGGTCAGGAAAATAGATGCG
>JBPCVB010000777.1:0-4564 GCA_051010855.1 Pirellulaceae bacterium
CTGATCGAAGTGCCACGGTCTTGTTGCGTAAACTCGATTTCGATGATATCGAGGGCGTACGTTACTTGCTGGACCGCGGCGTGGACGTGAACCATGCGGGGTACTGGGGCAAGACACCTCTGCATCAGGTGATCATGCGCGGCCGCGATCTGCCCACGATTCAATTGCTGGTGGATCGAGGCGCTGATGTCAACGCAACTCGCAAATCCGATGGAGCAACGCCGTATTTGCTGGCTTGTTTGTATGGCCGCGACGATGTGGCACAACGGTTGGTCGACAACGGGGCCAGTGCCAGGTTGACACCGGTCGAGTCATTAATGGCTGTTTGTGGATTGGGCCTGCGTGATGAAGCCATGGCATTGGTACAGGAAAATCCCCAGTTGCCTGACGAACTGACCGAGGATCAACACAGGGTCATTACGCTGGCTGGTCGAAAAGGCAACCAGCAGGCCATCGACACGATGCTGGATGTGGGCTTCGATATCGCGGCCCGCGACGAACAAGGATTTACGGCATTGCACTGGGCGGCCTGGTACGGTCATCTACCCTGTGTTCAGCGATTACTGGAGCGTGGTGCTCCACTGGATATCAAAAACAATTACGGCGGCACCGTCATCGATTCGACGGTTTGGGGATATGCTAATTCCGATGGTGACGATCGTCACTGTCGTGAAATTCTTGAGCAGCTGGTGGCGGCTGGTGCGAATGTGCATGATGTGTCTCCATTTCCGTCGGGGCATGGTGAATCAGACGATGTGCTGCGCGGGCACGGCCGGCACCAGCCGATGCCGCTGAATCGATCGTAGGGATTCACATTGTCTTTCCGTGTCAGGGCTTCGGGATAACGGCTTTTTGCCGATTGAAGTGCGCACCAGATTGCTGGAAAAGTACAGCCCGGCAAATGAACGAAGAAGAATCTGACCTGCCAGACATTGAGCCAAGGCCGCTTTGCGCTCTCCCACCGATTCTCTTCTCGTGAGCGCGCTATGCCAAAACTTATCTCCTGCCTAGTTCTACTTGCCTGGACCCTTTTGCCTGCCCATGGCGGGGCGGATGTCGTGATTGATACGTTTTCCGCGGGATCCGCACTCGACCAGTTCGGGGCGGGTACCAACTCGCAAACAACCATTGATATTTCAATCCTGGGTGGCGAACGCGATGAAATATTGACGGTTCCCGACCTGTCAGGAGCAGAGTTTTTTGGAATGCTCGGTTTCAATACCCAGCTGGCCATCGCTCAAGGCAACAGCGACGAGATCAACGGGTCACTGACCTATGACAATTTTTCGGGTTTTGACATGACGCAAGGCGGCAGCAATGCGGCATTCCAGTTCTATGTCACCGGAAATGACGCTGACTTTGTTCTGGCGAATGCCCTGTCGATCACGGTGCATTCCGGTCTCGCACATGCGACGGCATCGGTGCCCATTCCGGCTTCTTCAAGCCTGCCTGGAAATGTACTGGTGCCTTTCTCGGCGTTTGGAGGTGTCGACATGACCCAACTCGACTCGGTGCAGCTGGGATTCGACTTCGCCGGGATGCCAGGTAGAGATATCGATATCGGGTTCTTTGCTGCAACGGTACCAGAGCCTGCTTCCGCAGCGATTCTGCCTCTGGTCCTTACGTCGCTGGCGTTACGCCGTCGACGGCATCCGTCTGCCGCTTAAAAACGGAACGCAGTTAGGCATTGTCCGGCGTCCTCAATGTCGCCGGGCCTTTTCTTCGGGGTGTTCTCCCACGATTTCCGACAACGCCAGCAACACATTAGTAGCAGTCGCTGTTTGCTACTACCGGTACGCTGGCACTCTAGATTGATGTTGTTGGTTGCCGGCGGTTCTCTTATCACATGGGCATCTTTTCCCGTCCCCGCCCTGTGATTAACGAGAGTCACGATGAAGTTCACCGCGATGACTGCTATTGTTTTTTCCCTGTTCCTGTTACCCCAGACAGCCCGCGCCGATGTTGTTATCGACGACTACTCGGCAGGCACGCCGCTAACCCAATTGGGTATCGGGAGTGCATTAAACACCACCATCGACGCTTCAATTCTGGGCAGCAATCGCGATGAAACCGTTACGGTAACAGACCAGGGAGGTGGCGAGTTCTTTGGGACCATTGGGTTCAGCGGTGCCATGGATGTGGCCCAGGGATCCCTGGACCAGATTAATGGTTCTGTGGGCTACAGCAACTTTAGCGACATCGATCTGACCCAGGGTGGATTCAACGACGTATTTGAATTGCGATTCCTGAGCAGTGACATCAACGCTGACCTGGCCGGCGTTGTTTCCGTTACTGCAACCTCCGACGGCTCATCGGCCACGCAGTTTGCCACCGTTCCATCCAATGCCGGATTGCCGCAATCGGTTTATCTGAACTTCACCGACTTTGTCGGAGTCGACTTTATGAACATCGATTCGATATCCCTGAATTTTGATTTTGCCAACAATCCGGGCCGCGATGTCGAGCTCGGTTTGTTCTCGGCCACCAATTCAATTCCCGAGCCGATAGGCACTCTGATCATTGGCGTTTGCCTGGCGGGCTGGTTGCAAACGCGACGACGCAGATAGGCACTAGTCTGCAACAGCGTGGACGGTGTTGTGAATGGTGACAGGACGTTCAAGTCCATCAGCCGTTTTGAGCAAACACCTGATTTCCATGCACCGAACAGGAATCAAACCGGGAATCGTCAACAGGACGGTTCGCCGGTTTTTTTGGAGCTCCACCGCCGTGATCTCCAGTTGCCGTTCGCCCAGGTGAGGGGATCCGTAGTTGGCAGTTCGTTGGATATCCCAGGCAGTGATACTGAAGCGGTTCAGGTCACGTGTTGCGTCTGCATCGAGCTCGCCCGAAAACTCAATCGCAATCTGGTTCGACAAAACGCGCAATCCGAGCGGCAGATGCACGGGCTGGCCGGTACTACGAATGCGATAGAATCCGCCGGGGCGTTGCTGGTTGCCGGCCCAGGCGTACATGCCACAGCAGTACAAATGCCCGTCGCGCGGATGAAAACTGCCTCTCATCACGCCAGTGGGAAATAGCGGAATGGGCAGTGCACACATACCGCCTTGCAACTGATCGTCACCATCGAGCTGAACGCGTTCATGCGGAACCACAAACACCTGCCCCATGCCGTAGGAGAGATTCAACAACGATCCGCCCAGCGGTCCCCACGCGTCGTCGGGGACCCACATCAATTCGCCAGGTGAGCGGTCGAATGCATTGGTGATCCAGCACAGTGGTTGTTCCATAGCCTGGTCCGAGTCATCCGTGACATCGTGGTATCCCATCATGTTTCCATAAAACCCGCCGGGGCGCACCCAGTTGATACGGTTCTTGGGATTCCAGTGCCCTTCCTGGTCGGTGACATAAAAGGAACCGTCCGGATTCACGCAAACACCATTGGCTGCGCGAAAGCCATTGGCAACGATTTCGGTCTCCCCGCCATCGGGAGAGACCCGCAGCAGTGTTCCGTGGTGAGGTACCAGCGCCGGTTTGGCGTGACGAGCGGATTTCGCGTAATACAAACTCCCGTCGGAGTCCGTTTGCAATCCCATGGCAAACTCGTGAAAGTGCTCAGTCACCTGATGATCACTGTTGAAACTGCGATACCAGTCGGTTTCGCCATCGCCATTCTGGTCTTCCAGAACCACGATCTGGTTGCGGCAAGTTACATAAATCCGCCCCTCGATGACACGAATGCCCAGAGGTTGGAACAGGCCATTGGCGATGCGTCGCCAGGTTAATTCCTCGCCAGCAAGAAAACCGGATACCCGCCAGATGCTGCCATCCCAGGCACTCAATACAGCCACATCATCTTGCAGGAAATCGATGCCCGTGAATCGCATTCGGCAATTCCACAAGTTGTCTTCCGGATGGTTCAGGTAATCGACGGCGAACGGATCGGTATCGTCGTGAGGCAAGGTCGTAATCGTGGATACCAGCTGATCCGGGAATCGCGGCGGCCCGCCAGCAGTCAGGGAGCGCAGGTTGGCGGTGGATTGTCCCGATTGTTGTTCACCCAGTTTGGCAAGTGTTGTCCTGCCGTCTTCGGCACTGTCGGCGCTGCCCAGCGAAACGGAAAACGTCACAGGTTGCTGACCAGCAGGAATTTTCAGGCACAATGAATCCTCGATCTGTTCCCAGCGTAGTCCCTCGGGGCCGTGCACCAGTGCCCACAGACATACGGGAAGAGTCGCACTGTCGTCGCCCGCTTTTTGCCAGGCCAGTTTGTTGTTCGCTGCCGCGTCGACAATCAAACTGGACTCGGCTGGTTGCCCGGTGAAGTTCCAGTTGGCCAGCAATCTTTCCGCAAACGGCGGTTCGGCCAGTTGCAGTTTCTCGATCGATTCGTCTTCAAGGGTACCGTTCCAGACAACGAGGTGGGTCAAGTCGCCGAGGAACAGGGAACGGGGTCCCGGAAAATCGTCCGCCGTGTAGCCGATCCTGAGCACGGGATCGTCAAAGACAGCACCAAATGCCAGCTCGTCCACTTCGTCTCGCTGCCCATCAATGAACAGCGTTACTCGCTCGTCATCCGGTTCCCAGGTCATGACGACCGTATGCC
>JBPCVB010000778.1:0-5852 GCA_051010855.1 Pirellulaceae bacterium
TCTTTGCACCCGCCGGCATGTCGCATACCCGTTTTACGGGTGACCCCGTACCGGGCGATGTGCTGGTTGCCATTGGCCGGTCCGAGACTCTTGGCCCGCCCCGCACGGCGCTGGAACATCCTTACGGAAGTTACGGTTTCCAATATCGGGGCATGGGTGGAATCGTCAGCAATGTGCAGGATCTGTGGAACTGGGATCGGGCCATGGCGGCAAATGAAATTGTCAGCGATGAGACGTATGCCGAGATGGCGCAGCCGGGCCTGGGCAACTATGGCCTGGGCATGTACGCATTCCGAAATCACCACGGCCAGATATATCATGGTCACGGAGGCAAGGTCCGGGGATTCAAGTGCAAACTGCGCCGTTACCCCGAACACGACGGTTGCCTGATTTTGTTGAGCAATCGAGATAACGCCGTTCCCGATATCGTTTGCGACTATGTTGAGACCGTTTTGTTTGCCGATGGCGATCCCTCGCTGCTGATCCCAAGGCGGTTGACTGATGATCAATTTGAAAAATTCGAAGGCACCTACTCCTGCGACGACATTGGTCTGGAAATCGAGATCCAACGCGACGGCGAACTGATCATATGTCGTTTACGCATGCCATCCAGACCTGATTCCCCGGCCAGTCCGCTTTACATCGGCACCAACGAAGCAGGCCAGTACGTGGTGCTGGCCGAACAAATTCACGATTTGCCAGTAGAAGAATCGGAAGACGGCAAAATCAGGGAGATCGTGTTCATCAACCGCGTATTCACACGGAAATAAAGAGCTTGGCGCTCAACGCCCGGCCGCACGCACGATATCGAGTCGCGTTTCGCCGAATCGAAACATCTTGCCCGATTCGTTACTGACAAACGTTACCTGGGCGGCGCTGAACAACATCGGGTCCAGTTGATAAAAATCGCCGCCGCTGACTGCAAAGATCTCGCCAAACGGCTTGCCAAATTCTGACGAACTGTTGCTGGGTGTTTCCGGGCCAATACGTTCAATTTCATCATCATTCATGTCGACCCATAACGTGACGCAGCCGCCGTACAGAATGGCGTCGTTGGTGCGACCGATCGCGATCAGATCATCGGCGGACACCGGTGGTAAGGGTGCGGTGCCCAGACCACTGGTTACCTTGCGCAAGTCCACATCCAGCTCGAATAACTTGTGCATCGTCGCTTCGACACTGCGGGCCACGATCTGAATGGTTCCTGCCAGACTGCGCGTGGGAGCCACACACAGGAAAATGCGACTTGGGTCGATTTCGCATTCGTCCGCCATGTAGCGAATCACGTCTTCGTTGGGCAATTGGCCACTTTCCAGCACACCCACAATCTCCCTGGAATGTGCGGCAAACCCGTATTTGTCCAGCACCGGTTCCTTGCCGCGATGCAAACGCATGGGTCCGGAACCAATCGCAAAGTAATCATCGGTCCTGACCGGCCAGCCACCGTATTGCGATCCCATGCAAGCCAGTGCCGGTTGATCGGTAAAGACCTGGATCACCGGCTGGTCGTCGGATTGCAATAAGTTAATGACACCCAATCCGCCCAGACAGATGCGAGCGAGTTCCAACCCGGCTTCCAGACCACCGCACATGTTGACGCCGAAGTCAGCGACGCGGCCTTCCTCAAGAAAGGCAATCCGCAATCGATGGGCACATGATTCGAGCCGTTGCAGGCGATCCAGCGCCATTTGATTCAGTTGATCAATCAAGACGCAGCCACTTTCTCGCCGGCGGCACCCAGCTGTTCAGTTGGGAAATACTCATCCACCACATGCATAAAGCCCTCGCGAGTCGAGACCTTGGCGACATAGCGACGAAAATGCCGCGCGCCGTGACGGCCCTGCGCGTAGCAACACGCGTACTTGCGCATTAACTGCGTGCCCTTCTCTTCCCCAAATCGCTGCACGACCAGTTCGTAGTGCTTCAGCATACATCGCTTTTGTTCTTCAAGCGTCGGATCAGATGGTACGGGAAGACCTTGCAGTGCGGCCGCCATCTGCGCAAACAACCAGGGCCTGCCAAGGCAAGCTCGCGCCACCATAATCCCGTCGATGTCGTAACGCCGAAATACCTCCACGGCCTTATTGGCCGAATCGAGGTCGCCATTGCCAATCAATGGGATCTTTTTGAGATACGGCTTGATTTCGGAAATTCGATCCCAGTCGGCGTGGCCACGAAACATGTCCTGCGCGGTACGTCCGTGAACCGTCAGCGCCGCTGCTCCGGCTCCTTCAACCACTTGGGCCACGTCGATGGCGTTGATCTTGTCGCGCGTGCAACCGAGTCGAATCTTTGCCGTTACCGGTGTCGGAGCACAGGCCTCGACGACGCGTTCGATGATCGCCCCCATCTTGTCAGGTACTCGTAGCAGGTACGATCCGCTGTGAGCTTTCTCGGTCACCTGTTTGACCGGGCAGCCGAAGTTGATATCGACGATGCTGACCCCGTACTCTTCAACCAGTCGCCGACCTACCTTGGCCATTGTGTCTGGTTGATTGTCCCAGATTTGCACCGCCAGCGGTCGCGGCTCGTCCTTGACGCCCCATAGCCGGTCCGGATGCTCAGCGGTGTTCTCGTCCAGCCAGACGAACCCGCGTGCGTTGACCATTTCGGTCGCCTGCAGCCCCACCCCGCCATAGTCACGTACCATTTGGCGAAAGGCATAATTGGTGAAACCGGCCATCGGCGCTTGCAAAACTGGCGGATCGATTTGGATCGGTCCGATATGGATGGCTGGCGGCGGTGTAAATCCGGCCGACCCGAAGTTAGAGTCAGAGTGTTGCATGGAACCATTTTTTACGCGTGGACCTTTCGCGTCCAGCCGAGATTGACATGCCCGCGTCACGCCGGCTCAGTAACTGGCTAGAATACATCCAATTTCCAGCGTCCGTGTACAGCCGTTTTCCCAGAACTTGGGCCAGTATTCTTATGAAACTACCCCCAACAACGTTTTTTCGTTCGGTATCCATCGCATGGGGATGGGTCATCCTGACAGCCATTGTTGTTGGTTCAAGCTGTTCCAATTCAAGCTCGACGCCTCGCAGTCTTGAGTTGCAAGCCAATGCGTCGATTCCGGAATGGGGTGGCCTGAATGTGATAACCCGCGGTGCGGAACTGGACGATGCCGAATGGGTGGTCGTGATGCTGCATGGTTTTGGTGCGCCTGCGGAAGATCTGGTCCCGATGAGCCGGTTTATATCACCCTCACCGGAAACCTGTTTTGCGTTTCCAGCGGCACCGATTGCCCTGGGTAACGGCGGCCGGGCATGGTGGAATCGGGGCGGCCCGGACATGGAGTCTGCGTTGGAGAAAATCGTTGCGCTGCTGGATTTTGTGCATACCAGGAACTCCAACGCCCGCATTGTGCTGGGAGGGTTCTCACAAGGCGCGATTCTCACGAGCAATTTGCTGGGCGAACACCCGCAACGGTTGGCCGCGGCCGTTTTATTGGCCCCCTCGGGCCGGGTGCAACGCGAACGCGACGCCTCCGTACCGAAGCCACACATTTTTCTCGCGCACGGACGTTCAGATGACCGGCTTCCCTTTGACGGCAGCCTGCAACTTCGCGAACAGTTGCTGGGCGAGGGCTTTTCCATCGAATGGGTCCCTTTTGACGGCGGTCACACTATACCGCCGATGGTCGTCGAGGAACTTGCGGCTTTCCTGAAACAGCTTTGTGACGCAACGGCAGACCCAAACGGATCAGGCAATTGATAAATCAAGGATGGCGATATCGGCACTCGTTCGACGACACGTTCGGCAAGCAATCTGATGCTTGTCACTTTGGCTGGTCGATAGCCGGGATTCTTTTGAAACTACCGCCCTACTTCAGCTTCTATTGACGCGCCCGGTCAGGTAGAAATCGCCGTCAATAAATGATCGCGTCGTCCAATCCAGCTCTAACGCATCTGCAACGGAGTCGGCGCCGACTCCGCCAATCGCCGTGACACCGCCACGACCACCAACCATTCGTGGACTGACGAAAGCATGAACTTCGTCGATTTGCCCCGCGTCGAAAAATCCACCCAGCACGCCGCTGCCTCCCTCGACCAGCAGATTAGACACGTCTCGCCGACCAAGTTCATTCAACAACAGCTCCAGTCGCTGTTGCGGGTCGTCAGAATCCAGCACCAGTACCTCGCAACCGGCAGCACGCAACTCTGCTGCGCGAACCTCGTTTCGATCAGGCCCCGTCGCGAAAAGTGTTGGAACCTCGCCAGCCGTCTGGACCACCTGTAAAGAGACGTCACAGTTCAATAGTGAGTCCAGCACAATGCGCGTTGCAATACGTGGCCCGGCAGGACGGGCCGTTAACAACGGATCATCGGCTTTCGCGGTACCTCGGCCCACCAGTATCGCGTCGACGCGACCACGCAACGCGTGTACCAGTTCACGCGAGCGTTCACAGGAAATCCACTGACTGTCACCGGATCGCGCGGCAATCTTGCCGTCCAGAGTCATGGCCCATTTGGTGATCACCCAGGGGCGTCCAGTCGTCACGCGTTTGACGTAGGGAGCGTTCAGGCGTTGTGCCTGTTCGCGTAACGTGCCGACGTCGACCTTGATTCCAGCCGATTTCAGTTGCTCGATACCGGTGCCGGAAACGGCGGGAAAAGGATCTTCATCCGCCACGACGACTCGAGCCAGGCCGCCCTGGACGAGCGCCTCGACACAAGGCGGCGTCTTGCCGTGGTGGGAACATGGCTCCAGGTTGACATAGGCCGTGGCGTCGCCGGGGTTCTCAGTGCAATCTTGCAATGCCTCGATCTCGGCGTGGGGACCACCAAACCGGGCGTGGTACCCCTGACCAAGCAGTTTGCCATCGCGCACGATCACGCAACCGACCATCGGATTGGGTTCGACGTACCCCTGCCCCGAGCGAGCAAGGTTCAGCGCCTGTTGCATCCAGAATGCATCGTGATTTGGATGAGACATCGATCAGTCACGCAAAATCTGGCTCAGAATTCCGTTGCTGTCGCCAAACGACTCGGCATCCGCCCCCGCGGACTGCAGCATGGTTAGATAAAGATTGGTCAACGGGGTTTCACCCGCAAAGCTGATATGCCCGCCCGTTTGGAAGTGGCCTCCGGCATTACCGATCGTCAAAATCGGCAGCTCCCCATGGTTGTGACGATTGCCGTCCGCAATACCACTGCCGTAGACGATGGTGCAGTTGTCCAGCAAAGTGCCTCCGCCTTCAGCAACATTCGCAAGTCGATCGAGAAAACCAACAAACAATTCCATGTGGAACAAATTGATGGCACTAATATGTTTCTGTTTTTGGCGGCTGTTGCCGTGGTGCGACAGATCATGATGGCCGTCCTTGACGCCAATATTTCTATAGCTGCGATTGCTGCCGGCGTTGGCATACATAAACGACATGACACGAGTGGAATCGGTTTGAAAGGCCAGCGTCATGACGTCGTACAGCAAATTCATGTGTTCCTGATACTTGCGTGGCACACCTTCCGGTCGCGGATAGTCCGGAACTTCCTGTTCAACTCGATCCAGTTTCTCGGAGTTGCTGATTCGCTGTTCCAGTTCGCGAACCGCGTACAGATATTCGTCCAGTTTGCGTCGATCGTCGGCGCCGAGGGACTCGTGCAGCCGTTTGGCGTCACTGCGCACAAAATCCAGAATACTCCGTCGATACATTTGTCGGTTCGCAGCCGCCGTTAGCGACTCCCGTTCGTCCTCGCTTCCAAATAGTCGATCGAACAATGCGCCGGGGTCGACTTCCTTGGCCACCGGCGATGTCGCCGTGCGCCACGAAATATTTGACGTGTAAACGCAACTGTAACCGGAATCGCAGCGTCCCGCCGGTGCACTCCCTTCCATGCCAACTTCCAGGG